>NZ_PDKG01000008.1 GCF_004116725.1 Arcobacter sp. CECT 8986
TCATATGGACTATTTACTTTACTAATCCCATTTAATTTATATACACTCAAACTCTCATTTAGTATATCTGGCAGGTCACTTCTATAGTTTATTAGCCTTATTCTTGCTTTGATGTTTTGGTTGATTTGTGAGCGTAGTTGTTTTGTAATATTTTCTATCTTGCTAGACATAAAAATAGCCTTTATAAAAAGTAATAGAAAATATTATCTAAAAATAAGTTAAAAAATTATTTAAAATGTAAAATTATAGTTTAATCCAAACTCATTGGTTCCCCAAAGTAATAACCTTGAGAATAATGTATTCCAAGTTCTTTGACTTTTTCATATACATTTTTTGAGTGAATAAACTCTGCAATTGTCTCTATTCCCATTTTATTTGCAAAGTCAAGTATTGTCTCAGTTACCATTTGCGAGTCTTTATTTACATCAATATTTTTTATCATTGAAGCATCTATTTTTATATAATCAACTTTTAGTTTCATTAAGTATTCAAAGTTTGAGTAACCAGTACCAAAATCATCAATTGATATTTGGCAACCATAACTTTTAACTTCTTCAATAAAAGTTAGTACTTCATCAAAGTTTTCAATACCTTCTGATTCAATTAGTTCAAAAACAACTCTATTTCCAAAGTTTGATATTTTTAGATGAGTCATAATACAGTTATAAACTTCTTTATTTAAAATATCATCAACACTTAGATTTATAGATATTTTTTTATCTATTTTACTAAACTTTTCAAAAGTTTTTCTAACCATAATCATTGTTAGTTGAGGGTAAAGTTTATTTTTTTTCGCTAAATCTAAAAAGTGAATTGGAGAAATTAACTCTCCTGATACATCTTTTAATCTTATTAGTGATTCATATTTTATAATCTCTTTTGTTTGAGTATCTACAATTGGTTGGAAAAGAGGAATTATTCTATCTTCTTTTATCGCATCTTTTATTTTTTTACCCCATTTTAGGTTTTGTTCATATTCATGCTCAATTTTCATTGATGAATCATAAAGAATATATTTTTGTCTTTTTCTTTTTGCAATTTTAAGTGCAATATCTGCATTTGTAAGAAGAGCTTCATTTCCAACGGCAATTCCTACTGATACATTTACGTGTGCCTCATTTCCTTCATTTACTACAAAGATATTTTTTTCAATGATTTCTATTAGATATAAAGCTAAACTTTGTAACTCTTCAAGTGAAATATCTTGTTCATAATATAAAGCATACTCATCTGCATGTAGTTTAAATAAGTTAGAAGATTTAGGTGAGTTTTCTTCTAAAAGTTCAGAGATATGAACTAATAAATTATTCCCTGTATCATCTCCATAAAGGTCATTTATCTCTTGAAATTTATCAATATTTATTAACATTAAAGAAGCATAATTATTTTTATTTACTATTTCAAGAAGTCTTTTTCTATTTGGTAAAGATGTTAGTTCATCATTGTAAAATTGGTATTCTAATGAATCTAGCATTTTATTAAAGACTTTTTGCATAGAAGATAACTCTTCTATTTTGTTAGTTAAATCAACTCTTTGTTTTATATCTTTTTCATCAGTTATTTGGTTTATTTTATTAACAAAAACTTTAATAGGTTTTACTAAGTGTTTATCAAACTCAAAATATAAAGCTACAAATAATACAATTGAAAAAAGTATTATAAACATAACAAAAAAGTTTATCATACTTGTTAGAGATACTTTTAAATCTCTCACAGGATAAGATATATCAATAACTCCAAGAACATCACCACTTTTAGCATTTATGTGGCATTTTAAACACTGCTCTTGTGCTACAATTGGATAATAAAATTGTATTAATGATTCATCAATTATATTTAAAATTTCAGTATTGTGAAGTGCTTTTTTTACAAAAGGATTTGCTTTTCTTACTTTAGCATCATTTTCAATATCACCATATATTTTTGCAACAATAGGACTTCTATATACATTTACACTCATCTCTTCATCTATTGTATTTATTCTATCAATGATATTTGCTAAATCTTTTTTGTTCCATCCTTTTTCCATAGCTGAGTATAAAGATTGGAATATTAATTTACTTGTTTTTTTGGCATCTATTTTAGTGAGTTTTTCTATGGCATCTCTTTTTAAGTACTCTCCATATAAGAAAGCTAAAGCAAGAGTAATTATCAAAGTGAAAAGAATAATTTTAGTAATAAGTTTTTTATAAGTTGTTGATTTTTCCATAAAAGCCTAAAATAGTTGGTATGTTATATTGTATAAGCTTATTACTTAAAATATTATTTTATTATAATTTTTTAAATACCATTTAGTCATTTGTGACTAAATGATACTTACATTTTTCTAAGTCTATTATAACCAGATTTGATAAGTTTAAGTAGAGGTTTTCTATAAGAGTGAAATACATATTTTTTGATAAAATAAGCAATTCTTCCTTTTACGTGAACAAGCCCAAATAGGTTACCTGCTGCATATTCTCCACCAAGTGCGATTAGTATTCCATCAAGTTTAGGATTTGTTTTTATTAAACTTTTTCCTTCCATTAATTTAAGTACATTTTTACCTGCTAATCCACCACTAATTCTAGCGATTGTTACATTTGGAGGCATAATTTCATCTTGGTTATTTCTTATTTCTGCAATATCACCAATCGCAAAAATATTTTCATGTTCAACTGATTGCATATACTCATTTACAATTAATTGACCTCTATTATTAGTTTTTATATTTAACTCTTTAGTTAAAGGTGAAGCTTCAACTCCCCCTGTAAATATAACAAATGAGTGATTTATTTTTGTTCCATTAGATAAATAACAGTAACCATCTTCTACTTTTTCAAGTTTTGTATTTGTTATGATATTTATACCTAATTCTCTTAATCTCTCTTGTGAAATATTTATAAGTTGTTGTGTAAGTCCTGGTAAGATACTTACTGAACTACTTATCAAAGATATTTTTAGATTGTCACATGAAAAGTTTCCTCTTTGAAAAAACTTGTTAGAGTAGTATGCCATTTCTGCTGCTATTTCGACACCAGAAAGTCCAGCTCCAACTACAACAATATGTGTATCTGCACACTGTTTTGCTTCATCTCTGATTTTTTCAAAAAGTTGTTTTTCAAAACTTTGTTTAAAATCAATTGCTCTATGAAGTTTTTTAATATCATCAGCATTGTTTAAACCTGGAATTTGAGGAGGAAAGAAAGTTCTTGTTCCTGCTGCCATAATTAGATAATCAAACTCTACAATCTCTTTTTCTTCAGTGTAGATTTTCTTTTCTTCTTTATCTATTTTTCTTACTTTTAAATTTTTAAATTCTAAGTGGTTGTGATTGAAGCCCATACAAAGAGTAGTTAAATCAATAGTTACATCTGCAAAGTTAGATTTGTTAGCAATCAAATCATAAACTTCAGGCTGTAAATTATGATATGTATGTTTATCAATAAGTGTTATTTTGATATTTTTATTTTTAACCAGTTCTCTTAATGCATAAATACCTGCATATCCACCACCAATGACTACGACTTTTTTCATTAATGTTGCCTTCTTATATCTTTTTTCATAAAACTCCTAATTTAAAAATAACAAATAAGTAAATAATCAAGAGTTAAACTAAATATATTGCTATATTTAATATTTAAACTATTAGATTACTATTAAAACATTTTTTATATAAAAAAGAGTTGTCAATGTGTATATAATTTGTATAATTCAAAAATTTTAAAATTTCGAAAAAAATAACGAATTTAAATAATAAAAATTATCATTTAGTAATAAAAAAGTAGTAAGAAAATTTACATTTTATGTACAATTCTTACAATTATAGCTCAAATTTAAATATATCTTTTAAAATAATTATAATTTTAAAAGTTAAACAATAAAACTTATAAAGTAACCTGATTATTTTACTACGTTTTGTAAGTATATTTGCTTTAAAGATGCATTTTTGTATCATCACAAAAAATATAATAGGAAATAAGATGAAATATGTTGGAGCTCATGTAAGTGCAAGTGGTGGAGTTTATAATGCTCCAATTAATGCTACACAAATAGGTGCAAAAGCTTTTGCTCTTTTTACAAAAAATCAAAGACAATGGAAAGCAAAAGAGTTAGATACTAAAACTATTGATAAATGGTTTGAAGAGTTAGAAAAAAGTGGTATTCAACCAAAACATATTTTACCTCATGATAGTTATCTTATCAACTTAGGCCATCCAGAAGAAGAGAAAAGAGAAAAATCATTAGATGGTTTTATTCATGAATTACAAAGATGTGAAACTCTTAAATTAGATAGATTAAATTTTCATCCAGGAAGTCATCTTAGAAAAATAACTGAAGAAGAGTGTCTTGATAGAATTGCACTTTCAATGAATCAAGCAATTGATGCAACTAATGATGTGAAACTTGTAATAGAAAACACAGCAGGTCAAGGAAGTAATCTTGGATATAAGTTTGAACATCTAGCTTATATTATTGATAAAATTGAAGATAAAAGTAGAGTTGGTGTGTGTATTGATACATGTCATATGTTTACTGCTGGTTATGATATAAGAACAAAAGAAGCTTATGATAAAACATGGAGTGATTTTGATAATATTGTTGGAAGAGAATATCTTATGGGAATGCATATAAATGACTCAAAACCACCTTTAGGAAGTAGAGTAGATAGACACCACAGTTTAGGGCAAGGTGAGATTGGTTGGGATGCATTTAGATTTATAATGAATGATGAAAGAATGGATGATATTCCTCTTGTTCTTGAAACAATTGATGAGACAATTTGGGCTGAAGAGATAAAAGCACTTTATGATTTAGTAGAGAAGTAAAAAGAATAAATAGATGATACAACTGTCGAATATAACAAAAAGATTTGGAACAAAAGAGCTTTTTTCTGATTTAAGTTTTAGATTAAACTCTGGGAATAGAGTAGGTTTAGTAGGAAGAAATGGTTCTGGTAAATCTACATTGTTTAAACTTATTTTAGAAGAAGAGTTTTGTGATGAAGGGGAAATTCTAATTCCAAAAGGTTATAAAATTGGTGCATTAAAACAGCATTTAGAATTTACTGAAAAGACTTTACGAGATGAAACTGCACTTGCTTTAAGTGAAGAGGATAAATATAGTATTTATAAAGTTGAAAAGATACTTTTTGGTCTAGGATTTACTCAAGAAGATTTAGAAAAAAATCCTTTATCTTTTTCTGGTGGTTATCAAATTAGAATAAATTTAGCAAAACTATTGATTACAGAACCAAATCTTTTACTTTTAGATGAACCTACAAACTACTTAGATATTTTATCTTTGAGATGGTTGAAAAACTTTTTAAATAACTTTGATGGTGAAGTTATACTTATTACCCATGATAGAGATTTTATGGATGCTATTACTACTCATACAATGGGAATTATTAGAAAAAGTCTGTTTATGTTAGAAGGAAATACTCATAAATTTTATGAGCAACTTGAAGCAAATGATGAGCATCATGAAAAACAAAAAATAGCACAAGATAAAAAAAGAAAAGAGTTAGAAGAGTTTATTGCTAAAAATAAAGCAAGAGCCTCAACAGCAGCACAAGCCCAGTCAAAAGTTAAGCTATTAGAAAAGATGGACGAAATGGATGATATAGTTGATGAAGCAACTATTGATTTTGATTTTAACTTTAAAGATACTCCTGCAAAAGTATTATTGGATGTGAAAAATCTTAGTTTTGGATATACACAAGATAATATATTGTTTAAAAATATCTCTTTTTCTTTGAAAAAGTCAGAAACATTAGGAATAATAGGGAAAAATGGTAAAGGTAAATCAACTTTATTAAATACAATTGCACAAGAGTTAAAACAATTAGAAGGAACAGTTGATTATCACACTTCTACTTCTTTTGCACACTTTGGTCAAACAAATATCTCTCAACTAAATCCTAATAGTACAATAATGGATGAAGTCTATCTTGGAAATTCAAAGTTAGCAGAATCAACTGTAAGAAGTATTTGTGGTTCTATGATGTTTAGTGGTGATGATGTAAAGAAAAAAATATCACTACTTTCAGGTGGAGAAAAAAGTAGAGTTATGTTAGCTCAAATTTTAGCAAGAGATGTAAATCTTCTATTTTTGGATGAACCTACAAACCACTTAGATATGCAATCAATTGACTCTTTGACAAAAGCAATTAAAAACTTTAAAGGTTCTTGTATTATTGTTACACATAGTGAAGAACTTTTACGTCAAGTTTGTGATAGATTGATTGTATTTGCAAAAGATGAAGCTACATATTTTGATGGTACATATGATGAGTTTTTAGAAAAAATTGGTTGGGAAGATGAAGAGCTTGAAGAAAAAGTAAAAAAAACTCCTAAAGTAAATAAAAAAGAGAATAAAAAATTAAGAGCTGCACTAATTCAAGAAAGAAATAAAAAAACTAATCCACTAAAAAAAGAAGTTGAAAAATACGAAGAGAGAATTATTGAATTAGAAGATTTGATAGAAAAAGAACAAGCAGAACTTATGCAAGCTTCAAATGTAGGAGATAATAGTAAGATAATTGAATTGTCTCAAATAATACTAAAATACGAAAAAGAGGTTGAGCAGAAGTTTGAGAAGCTTGAAGAGTCTCAATTAGCTCTTGATGAGATAATTCATGAGTATGATATAAAATTAGAAGAGATTTAATTTTTAAGAGTATAAAAATTAAAATTTCTTTATAAGCAGAAAGCTTAATTAAAAATAAAAATAAAGGTTGTATAATCAATTCTCTTTTTTATAATTAATTATTATTCGGGAGAAATAATGCAAACTATTTTATATGCTCTTTTACCAATCTCTTTTCTTATATTTTTAGGGTATTTTTTTAAAAGAATAGAGTTTCCAAGTTTAGAATTTTGGCAACACGCAGATAAATTTACATACTATGTATTATTCCCTAGTTTACTTATATATAAACTCTCAACTGCTTCTTTGGATGATATAAATGGTTTTACTTTTGTATCTTCTGGTGTTGTTACTTTAATAGTTTTGACAATATTATCAATGTTTTTATCCAAATTTGTATTTTTATTTGAGGGAAAAGCTTTTACTTCTGTTTATCAAGGTGCAATTAGATTTAATTCATATGTTTTTTTAGCCTTGACTGCTACTATTTTAGGAGATAAAGGACTAGTTTTAGCAGCTCTTTTGATGACTTTTATGATACCTGTAATAAATATTTTATGTATTACAATCTTTTCAATTTATACAACAAATCAAAAAATAGATATTATCTCTTTTTTTAAATCAATTATAAAAAATCCTCTAATTATTGGATGTGTAGTTGGTGGAACTTTAAACTATTTTGGAATAAAACTATTTTTACCTTTAGAAAAAACTTTAGCAATTTTAAGCTCAGCTACTCTTCCTTTAGGTCTTTTATCTGTTGGAGTAGGGTTACATATAAAACATATAAATGAAGTAAAATTAGAGCTATTTAGTTCTTTATTTATAAAACTTGCAATTTTCCCTACTTTTATATTTTTTATTGCTAGAGGATTTGGAGTTGAAGGCGATGCTTTAGCTGTGCTTGTGTTATTTGGGTCTATGCCAACTGCTTCAAGTGCATATATTTTAGCAAGACAATTAGGAGGAGATTTGAAACTAATGTCTGCAATTATTACAACAGAAACATTAGTTTCAATATTCTCTATTTCAGCAATATTGATGCTTTTTCAAAGCTATTTTAATTAGCTTTATTTAGTAATTTTAGTTGTTCTTCTGCCTCTTTTGAGCCAACAACTTCATACCATTTTTTTGCAAGTTCTATTTTTTGTGGAACTTTACCTTTTCCATGGTGTAGAATTTTAGCAATTTGAAATGCTGCTTGTTTGTCTTTTGCTAAGTTGTATGCTTTATCATAAAATCTTAATGCTTTAAATACATCTTGTTTTACACCAAGACCATTTTCATACATATATGCAACTTCATAATATCCCTTACCAGTTTTTGAGTTTAGAGATTTTTCAAAATATTTAGCAGCAGTTTCATAATCTTTTTTCTCATTTATATAATAATATCCTACATAAAATGCAATATTTTTATCTAAATAAGCAATTTTTTCATAATATTTGATTGCTTCATTTTTATCTTTTTTTACTCCTGCATATCCTAATATATAAATATCACCTAAGATATAGTTACAATCAAAATCTTTTAGTTTTGCACCTTTCTCAAAATAGTCTAAGGCTTTTTTATTATCAACAGATATCTTTACTTTGCTTTTTTCATAATATAATAATCCAAGTTCATAATATGCTTTAGCATAGTAATATTTTGCAGCTTTCTCAAAGTAAGTTAGTGCTTTATTGATATCTTTTTTAGTCTCAACTCCATAATAATAGAATTTTGCTAATTCAAAATATCCATCAGCTCTACTTTTTTTAGCTAATTCTTGTGCATAATATTTAGCTTTTTTTGTATTTGCTAGTTTCTCTTCACAAGATTTACAACTATAAATATTATATAACTCTTTTAGGGAATCTACATCTCCAAGTGAAACGGCTTTTTCAAAATAACTAATTGCCAATTTTGGGTTTGCCATAGATTTAAATTTATAGCTTGGATAAAAGTATAAGTCAGCTAATTTTTTAGTAGCTTTTATATCACCTTCTTTTGATAGCTTTTCTAATATAGCTATTCCTTTA
This sequence comes from Arcobacter sp. CECT 8986, assembly GCF_004116725.1. Classification (NCBI taxonomy): domain Bacteria; kingdom Pseudomonadati; phylum Campylobacterota; class Epsilonproteobacteria; order Campylobacterales; family Arcobacteraceae; genus Arcobacter; species Arcobacter sp. CECT 8986. Next base: position 8,652 of record NZ_PDKG01000008.1, read on the forward strand.
TCCATAGTCGCTTTTTTTCTTAAATATATAAAATTTGCAAGCTCTAATTTACTTTTCACATCACCAGAATTTGCAGCAGCTTGTAGATATTTTAAAGCAAGTTCTTTATTTGTAAACTTATAATAATCAGTAAGCTTTCTTAGTGTGATAATGTTTTGCTCTTTTAAATCTTTTTTTAAAATTGTCTCCAAAAAGTTTGGCTCAAACTTCATAGAAGAGCTATTGAAGAACTTAGCTTTTGCTTTTTTTATTAAAGATTCATTTGGGTGTTCTATTATGTATTGTTGCCATTTTTTAGCTTCATCATCTGCTTTAGCTTTAGAGAACATAAATGCAAAAGATTTCTTTTTGAAAGCTAGTTCAACAACTGCATCTTCATCATAATTTGCTGCTAGTTCTTCCCAGATTTTATAAGAAGCATCTTTTTTATATGCTTTATATAAAGCTCTTGCAAAAGATTTCTTACCATCAAGTGTTTTAAAATATTCTTGTTTTAACTCTTCATACTCTTTTTTATATTTTTTATCATTTAGGTATTTTGATATTAATGTAGCTTTTGCTTTTTCTAATCCTAAAGAAGAGGCTTTTTTAATAGCACTTATCTGTTTTTCTTCATTTTGATTTATATTAAAAGTTTTATAATAACTATAAACAATATATAAATCATAATAAATCTCAGATTTTATTTTTTTATCATTTGTTAAAGAGATTGCTTTTTCATAAAGTTTGATACTTCTTTTATCATGATTTGCTTTTAAAAGTTTTGCACTTTTGTAAATATCATCAAAGCTATTTGAGTTATAAATAGCATTTATTGTATTTTCTATCTCTTGTTTTTTATCTAATTCATATATTTTATTTAAGTACTTAAAAGAGTTTTTATTATCATTTATAAAACCTTTTTTCACCATAATATCCATAATCTCTTTTGCTTTATAATCATAGTGACCAGCTCTATTTTTATAGATATTTTTTGTATAGATTTCATATAATTTTTTTAAATCATCTTTTGTTGCATCTTTTAATATAATATCTCTTATGTCAACTTCTTTTTCAATATCATAATTATTTATATAATAATCAAGAAGTAGCCATAAAGACTCTTTTTCATCTTTTGCAAGAGTTAGTAATTTTTCATATTTTAAATCACCATTTATAAACATATCTTTGTAGTTTTTAAATATTTTTGCAAAAGCTAATATATTTTCACTATTTTTTTGAGAAGTAATTAAATCTAACCATTTGTTATAGTAATTTAATCCCTCTTTTGTTTCTGGAAAATTATATTTTTTATTTAAAGCAATCATTGCTTCAATGTCACCAGAATTGGCACTATTTATAAGTGTAGCCTTTGATGCTTTTTCATAATCAGGTGTACTTAAATTAGTACAACCTGTCATTATGAATAAAACAGTTAGTATTGAAATAATATATTTCATTTATATCCTTTACAGCATATATTTAAGTCGTTTCATTAAAGCATCATTATTTTTAATACCTTCTTGAACTTCTTTTTTTATACCATTATAAAGTGGAGAGTCTTTTCTATTTTTTAAGATATATCTATATACACCAAGTTTTATTTTTTTTGCAGCAGCAAATCCTAACTTTTGCATTTTATCACTTATTGAAAGAATCTTTTTAAAATCTTTTGTTGATAATTTATCTAAATCACTTGGTGCTCCAAGTTTTACTATTCCATAGTATAAAGCTTCTAAATTATTCTTTTTAGCAAGTTCATTTGCAAGTTTTTCAACTTTTTTAGGCTCTTTTTTATATGTTTTTTCTTTTAGATATAGGCTCATTAATAGCTGCTTTGCTGGAGTATAATTTTCATTTGAAAGCTTTTCTAAAATCTTAATTGATTCTTCTGCTCCATGGTATCTATTTGCAGCTAACTCTTGTGCGAAGATAAACATATCTTTTTTACTTGCTTTATTTAAAATATACTTTTTTGCTTTGATTGCAAGTTTTGATTTTCCATATCTTGAGAAATATAACATAGTTTTTATATCATTGTTTTCAATATATTTTTCTAATATATCATCTTTATATCTTGATAGATTATATTTAACTTCTGAGTTAATAAACTTTTCAGATGAAAATCTTTTTGTTATGTTATTTATAAGTTCATTGTATCCATATTTATGCATTTGAATAGATTTTAATTTTAAATATATTCCTTTTGCATTTCCATTTTTTACAAATCTATTTAAAAGATGTTTTTTATCATTATATTTTAGAAATTTTTCATTTTTGATATAAAACTCTACTAAATCATCATCTTTTAATTTTTTAATAGATGAAATCCATTTATAATCTTCTTTGAAAATCTCTATTAAAGCCTCTTTATTACCTAGTTTTGCAGCTTTTTCAAGTAGTTTTATCTTTTTGTCTTTATCAAGATATAAAGAAAAATCATCAGTTGTTAATAAATAAATAGCCTTTGCATTATTATGTTTACTTGCAATTTCTATTAAATTTTTTGCTTTTTGTGGTGCTACATCTTCAATAAGAAGTGCAAACTCTACATATTTAGAGTATTTTTTTGAATCAAGGATTCTGTTGTACCATAAATCTCTTTTATCTCTACTATATCTTATATCACTTTTAATAGTATCCATATCAAGATTTTTTATTCTTAAGTCTTTTAAATAGTCTCTATTTTCTCTATTTAGTGAGTATGAATATTTTATCAAATCTAATTTATTGTGTTTATTTAAAGTATCAATATATTTTTTTACTTTTTGATTCTCTTCTATTCTTGATAAACCACTTATTAGCTTATCTGCATTCTCATAATTTCCTTTTATAAACTCTTTTTCATAGCAAAAAGTTTGAAAAACTGATTCTGCTTTTAAATCACAATTAATTTTTACATTATTTGTTGAAGCTATCGCAGAAGATGTTATTAAAAAAGTAGATAAAACTACTTTTTTAAATGACCAAGTAAAGATGCTATCACTTCTCATTTTTTAGCCTTTTGTAATTTTTTTAAGTGCTCTTTTGCTTTTTTTGTTCCTGATTTTTTATACCATTGAATAGCTTTTTTGATATCTTTTTTATACTCGCCTTTTCCATATTCATATACAAGACCTACATTATATGCACCAATTCCTTTTTGGTCAGAATCATTTTCATTTGCAAATGCATCTTGATAATATAAAACAGCTTTTTCTACATCTTTTGGAACACCATGACCTTTTTCGTATAAAATACCTAACTCAATTTGTGCAGAGGCTTTACCTTTTTTTGCAGAAATTTCATAATACTCTTTTGCTTTTTTATACTCTTTTTTGTCATTATAAAACTCTGCTAAATGGTATGCTGCATATTTGTTATATCTAGCAATTGGTTTAAAGTATTCAACTGCTTTATTTATATCTTTTTTTACACCATAACCATTTTTATAAAATACTCCTAGAAGGTTCATACACTCTGAATCTCTATGTTTAACACCTTTTTCTAAATACTTTTTAGCTTCTTTATAGTCTAGTTTAATTATGGCGTCTTTATCATTTTCTCTATAATATAGCCATGCTAAATTATAATATGCATGATAGTAACCTTTTTCTACTGCTTTTAAGTAGTTCTCTTTTGCTTTTTGTAAATCCTCTTTTACACCTTTTGAGTAGTGATAGTGCCAACCTAATGATGCATAATCATACCCTTTACCTCTTAAATCAACAAGTTTTTGAGTATAGTAAAAAGCTTTTTTATAATCTACACCTTTATTATCATTGCAAGGACCACAAAGGTAGATATTTTGAAGCTTATCAATTGCATTTATATTATCTTGTTTTGCATAGTATTCATAAATTTTAATAGCAGCAGGAAAATTTTTCTCATATAAATATGAAGGATATCTATATAAAGATACAAGTTGCATACCTGATTTATAATCACCTTGTTTCATCAAAGTCTCTAGTATTTCAACTGCTTTGTCATACTCTTTGAACTCTTTTTTCAAATACAGTTCAGCTAATTGTCTTTTACTATATACATCTCCATAACTAGCAGCTGTTTTATAATATTCTAGTGCTTTTTTAGAGTCTCTATATTTATTTTTTCTTGCAAGTTCTCTTAAATCTAAAATATTTATTTCACTAACTTCTTTTCTTGAATCTATATCTTTTTTCAATTTTTCAATTGTATCTTTATAGTTTCTTTTAAGATAGTATGAATCTAGTTTTTTTAATAAATCTTGTTTTAGTTTTATATCATCGCTTTTAAGAATATAATCTTGCCATTTTTTTATTAGTTTATATGCTTCTGGATTGAAATTATAAGAAGAAGTAGATTTTGTAGCAAGTTCTAAAATTGCTTCATTATTTCCATCATTTGCTAACTCATTAAATAGTGTATCTGCTTTATCTTTTTTACCTTTTCTTTTATAAAATTCTGCAAGTGCAAATTTACCATCATTTGAATCTTTTAGTTTTTTAACTAACTCTTCATATTTATCAATATATTCAGGTTTAGATGAGTAGTGATTTAAAAGCTCTTTTGAAGCATCTATATTATTTAAATTAGAAGCTTTTTCTAAATATGAAACACTTTTTTCTTTATCTTTTTTGATATCTTCTCTATAACTACCTCTTGAATATATTTGTGCTAAATCATTATAAACTTCTGCTTTTGAATCATCTATTTTTATAATTTGTTCATAAATTTTAATAGCATCAAGATATTTATATTTTGATTTTAAAAGTTGTGCAGTTTGTAGCATCTCATCAACATTTTTTGAAAGGATTACATTATTTATAAAATCATTATATTGTTGTTTATATTTTTCTCTAGAGCTATAATAAATTTTAGATTTGAACTCTTTTAATCTAGCTTCAAAAGGCTCTTTTATTCCTTTTTCATTCATAAGTTTTAAAATTTGCTCACTATCACTTCTTCTATATTTCTTTTTATAAAAAGAGTAAAGTTCTATAATTTGAGAATCAGATAATTTATTTATAACACTTTTTTGAAGTTCGTTTTTTTCATCTTTTTTATAATTATTTGAATAGTACTCAATTAGTTTTACAGCAGCATCTAAATCACCAAGTGCATAAGATTTTTTATATAAAGTTAGTGCTTTATTCTCTCCATTTATAAACATATCTTTATTTTCTAAATATACATCCGCTGCTTTTTGTATATTTTTTGCATCATTACTGTTTTCTATTATTTTATACCATTTGTTATATAAGTATAAACCTTCTTTTGTTTTTGGAAAATCATAATATTTTGCCAAATCAACCATAGCTTTGATATCTTTGTTATTTGCATCTTGAATCAAATCCTCTTTTGAATCAATATTTGCCTTATTTAAATTTAAATTTGTACAACCTGTAAAAAACAAAAATACAATAAGTAAAGGGGTTAAAAATTTCATATTTTGTCCTGTTATTTTTTCTTGTTAGAATCTTTAGAAACACCAACTTTTTTTATTACTTCTATATAACTTAATAAGAAGCAATAATATGCAAATTAATCTTAATTCAAGATATAATTTATTATTTATTGATAAAAATTATTATTTTTTTATAAATTAATAAGAATTCATAGTAAAAATAGTTCATAAATAGTTAAGATTTTTTTATGTATTATCGACGGTTAATTAAAAAAAGGATATAAATGATTTTTATAGGTATTTTTGCTTTTATTTTTTTAATAGTAATAGGTTTAAATATTTATGATAGTTCAAATTTGCAAAAACTTGAAGATTATATCAAAACTCAAAATTGTATTAATTACTCTTACTCAAGAGGCTCTTATAAAGCAATTTGTAATGAAAAAGTGTTAAAACTGGAAAATAGTTTCAATATTGACCTTGAAAAAAATAAAAAAGAGTTTTTATATGTTAATATACGAAATTCAAAATTACAAAAGAACACTATATATATTAATAATGAGAAATTTGAATTTAAACAAAAAGAAAATGCAAAAGAATTTTATAATTTATTACAGGAAAAGTTAGGCAATGACAGAAATAATTGATTTTTTAAAAGCAGAAGATGTAAGTAAAGTTCCCTTTTATTCACAACTAAAATGTACAAAAGAAGAAGCAAAAATTTTACAATACTTGACAAAAGAGTATATTACAGGTAGAGATGCGCTTGTTGTAGTTGATGTATTGAGTGAATTTTATGATGTTAAAAAATATGAACATTTATATAAAGTAGAGAGTATTAAATCTTTATTAGAATTAGGGTGGTTAGTTCATAATAGTTTTGAGCACGTAAAAATTAGTGATATCTCAAAATTAGAACTTCTAAACTCTAATATCTCTTTATCTTCTGCATTTTTAAAACTTTTAGAAGATGGTTCTTTAGAGTTTGTTCTACCAGAAATAAAAAAATATAGCGACCACTTAGAGTATTTACAAGATCAGTTCTTTAAAATAGATTTAGCAAAACAGTTAAATATGGTAAAACGAAATTTTGATGAAAACTCTCCAAATAGAAATAGATTAAAATCAAAACTTTTAATGCTTGAAAATAGAATTAAAGAAAGAGTAAAAGTTACAGACCATGAAATAATGCTTGAAAACTTTTTTAAAGAGTACTCTTTAAATGAACAAGAACAGATGATATTTCTTGCTTTATTAAAAGAGGAGTATTCAGGTGGAGATGGAACTATTAGAGATATGAATTATCTAATTGAACTTATCTCTAGTGATGATTATGAAAAGATAAAATATAGAAGTTTATTAGAAGAGAGTTCAAAATTTGTATCTAAAGGTCTGATAGATTATGATGAGGTTTTAACTGCTTTTGGAGGAATAAATAGAAACTTTTTTATTCCTGATGATATACTTTATAAAATATCACATCCAACTAAAAAGAAAAATTCAAGAACAAAAATAAAACTTGATTCTGTTATAAAAGAACAAGACATGTTTGAGTTAGTATCAACAAATAAAAGTTTAGATGATGTTGTATTAAATGAAAAAACAAGAGAGACTTTAGACTCTTTATTAAAACAAGTAGATAAAAATGTTTTAAATAGATTAAAACAGTGGGGCGTAAAAGAGAAAAAAAGAGGCATAGAAGCAAGAATTATTTTTTATGGCTTTGCAGGAACTGGAAAAACTTTAACAGCCTTAGCCTTAGCAAAATCTCTAAAAAGAGAAGTGCTTAGTTTTGATTGTAGTAAAATTTTATCTATGTATGTGGGTGAAAGTGAAAAAAATGTTAGAAATATTTTTGATACATACAAAGATTTAGTGCAAAGAACAAAAACAGAACCTATTTTACTTTTAAATGAAGCAGATCAGTTTTTAAGTTCAAGAAGTACAGCTTCTAATAGTGGAAGTGAAAAAATGCATAATCAAATGCAAAATATATTTTTAGAACAAATAGAGAGATTTGAAGGTATTTTAATAGCAACAACAAACTTATTAGAATCAATAGATACAGCATTTTCAAGAAGATTTAATTACAAAATAGAATTCAAAAAACCAAACTTTGAGCAAAGAGAAAAGTTATGGCAAAAACTTCTTCCTGAAACATTACCAATAAGTGAAGATTTTGATATAAAAGAGCTTCTATCTTATGAGTTAACTGGTGGTCAAATTGAGCTAATTATCAAAAATACTGCATATAAAGTTGCACTTGAAGATGAACCTATTTTTACAGTAAACTCTTTTAAAGAGCAAATAGAAAAAGAGTTAAAAGGTAATTTTGACAGTGAAAATAAAATGGGATTTATGAGTTAAAAAGTAAACTTTTGAAAAAAATATAATAAAAAATTATAGAAAAAAACATAAGTTAAACTTATATAGTTTAATAGGCAAATCTTAATAAAATATTATATAAAACAATAAAAAAAGAGTAACCATTTTTACTCTTTTTTAAACTAAAAATCTAATCAAAAAAAACAAATATAAATTAGGATAAAAAAAGTCTTATTTAAGTGGTTTTTCTATAAAATACTTTTTCAAAAATCTTTTTAATAATGATTGTTATTTTTTAAATAAAAGCTTTAAAATAGGTACTTAAAATAAAAATAATTCTTTATAATAGTACAAATAAATAAGACTATAAAATAAGAAAAAGTTATTTTGGAATAGTTTTTGCATGATAAATATTACTTTAAATATTGTGATTAAAAAAATATACAATCTTTTAAATGGTAACTGTCAAATGTTACTTTTTGCAATAAAAAAATTGAATTTTTGAATTTCTTTGTTTTTTGAATTTTTTTTCAATATCTTTAAGGAAAAGTACTTCTTTAACATAAGTATAGCTTTAGTAGATATTAGATAGGATTTAATTAATAATTAATATAAGTTTAAGTGATATATTTCGAAATTAAGGATACATGATGACACATATGGATTTTTCTCATCCGTATTTTGGTGTATTTGTTATGTTTGTTTTAACATTTGTAGCTTTCATTTTAACAGTATTTTTAGCAAGATACATCAGTAGAAAAATTGCTAGATTAAATACAGAAAAATTAAAAGTATCTTTATATGAATGTGGGCCGGAAGTTACAAAGCAGCCAAATACAATCTCAGTGCAATTTTATTTGATGGCACTACTTTTTATTTTATTTGATATTGAGATAATCTTTATGTTCCCTTGGGCAGTAGATTTTATGATATTGGGATGGTTTGGTTTTGTTGAAATGATTTTATTTATTCTTCTTTTAGCAATTGGATTTGTATATGCATGGAAGAAAGGAGCCTTTGAATGGCACAGCATAAAGTAAATTATCTTTCAAATGGTGGTGCACCAATAGCTTTAACAACAGTAGACAAATTAGTAAACTGGGGAAGAAGTAACTCTTTGTGGCCTTTAACTTATGGTTTAGCCTGTTGTGCCATTGAGATGATGGCAACTGGTGCATCAAGATATGACTTTGATAGATTTGGGACTATTTTTAGAGCAAGTCCAAGACAAGCAGATGTAATTATAATTGCAGGAACTTTAACAAAAAAACACGCAGAGTTTATGAGAAGATTGTATGACCAAATGCCAGACCCTAAATGGGTTATCTCAATGGGTTCTTGTGCAAATACAGGTGGGATGTTTAACACTTATGCAACAGTTCAAGGTGCAGATAGAGTTGTACCTGTTGATATCTATTTACCAGGTTGTGCACCAAGACCAGAGACTTTACAATACGCTTTAATGATGTTACAAAAAAAGATTAGACGAGAGTCAATTTTTAGATCAATTAAGAAAAAGAGATTGGTATGAGAGAGTATAAAAATAAAGAAGATGCACAAAAGAAATCATACTTTAGTGATAGATTTTATGTAGCTCCATCTATTGCTAAGCTTGATGTTAGTCAAGATGAAACTTTCGAAAATGATATAAAATATTTAGCTTCAAAAGTAGATATCTTAGATAGATACATAGAAAAAGAGCATTTAGTAATATATATAAATCCAACTGATAATTTAAAAGTTGTAGAGATATTAAAAAATGAATTAGAATATGACATGATGATGGATATTTCTGCAATTGATTATTTATCTTCAAAAAGTGGATTTGAAATATTTTATGAAATGTTATCTATGAGCAAAAATAAAAGATTAAGAGTGAAATTTTTCATACAAGAAAAAGAGCCAATAAATTCTGTTTATGGACTATTTAAAATGGCAAACTGGGCAGAACGAGAAATGTATGATATGTATGGAGTAAAAATACTTAATCATCCAAATATGAAAAGAATTTTAATGCCTAATGATTGGCAAGGTCATCCTTTGAGAAAAACTTATCCTTTACAAGGTGATGAGTTTGCAGCTTGGTATGAAGTAGATAAAATTTTTGGAAAAGAAGCAAGAGATATTATAGGTCCTGAAATTAGAGACTCAGCTGCTATTGATAGATATGATACAACAAGATTTTCAAGATTAGGGCATGAAGTTCCTTATGGTACAGAAGTTACACCAAATAGTGAACAAAAAAGTTCAAAAGAGTATTTAGAAGAGGGTGGAGTTCCTTTTATTAAAAAATTTAAAGAAGAAGACTCTGTTACATTGAAAGAGAGAAAATAGATTATGCAACAACAAGCACCTAATAGATTAAAACCTTTCTTTGAAAATATAAATTTTGAAAGAGAAGATAATACAATGGTGGTTAACTTTGGACCACAACACCCTTCAGCTCATGGACAAATGAGACTTATTTTAGAGCTAAAAGGTGAAGAAGTTGTAAAAGCAAGACCAGATATTGGATACCTGCATAGAGGTATGGAAAAGATGGCTGAGAATATGATTTATAATGAATTCTTGCCAACTACTGATAGAATGGATTATATTGCTGCAACTTCAAATAATTATGGTTTTGCATTAGCTGTTGAAAAACTTTTAGATATAGAAGTTCCAAGACGTGCAGAAATCATAAGAACTATGCTTTTAGAACTAAATAGAATAGTTTCACATATTTTTTGGTTAGCAACACATGCTCTTGATGTTGGAGCAATGAGTGTATTTTTATATACATTTAGAGAAAGAGAGTTTGCACTTGATTTAATTGAAGATTATTGTGGTGCAAGACTTACTCATAGTGCAGTAAGAATTGGTGGTGTTCCTTTGGACTTACCAGCTTCTTGGTGTGAAAATTTAGAAAAATATCTTCAAGTATTAGAAAAAGAGTTAGAAAATTATGAAGGTTTACTAACAGAAAATAGAATCTGGAGAATGAGATTAGAAAATGTTGGGGTAATCTCGCCAGAATTAGCAAAATCATGGGGAGTAACTGGAATTGCATTAAGAGGTTCAGGAATAAAATGGGATTTAAGAAAAGAGATGCCATATGGAATTTATCCTGAATTAGATTTTGATGTACCAATTGCAACAACTGGTGATGCTTATGGAAGATATAAATGTTATTTACAAGAGATGAGAGAATCAATTAAAATATTAAGACAATTAATTCCAATGTATAAAGACTCAAAACTTGAATTAATGGCACATGCACCTGAATATATCTCTGCACCAAAAGAGCAGATAATGACACAAAACTACTCTTTGATGCAACACTTTGTTTTAGTTACACAAGGAATGCGACCACCAAAAGGTGAAGTTTATGTTGCAACAGAAGCTCCAAAAGGTGAACTAGGTTTTATGATTGTAAGTGATGGAACTCCTTATTCATATAAACTAAAAGTAAGAGCTCCAAGTTTTTTCCATACAGGATTATTAGAAGATTTACTTCCAGGTTGTCAACTTGCAGATGTGGTTACTTTAATTGGTAACTTAAATATGGTATTTGGTGAAATAGATAGATAAGGTGATAAATGAAAAGATTTGACTTAAGACCTTTAAAAAACAACTTTTATGAAAGAATGCTTCATCTTATGAAAGAAGAGATAAAAGATGGAGAAAATGCAATTTTTTTATTTGAAATTGGAGATTTTTCACCAATACAAAAGAGTGCAGATTTAATTTATGAAAATGGCTATACGCTTATGAACTCTATTAAATTTAATGAAGTAGATTGGACAATAGTTGTAAAAAAAGTAAAACCAGAAAAAAAAGAAATAGAAGAAATTGAAGAATAGGAAAAATATGAGTAATTTAGAAGTTTTAAAAAATAGTGATTTTATTTTATGTTTTGGGCAGTTCTTAGCTAATACAAATCAAGATTTAGTAGAAGCAATTAATAGTGCAAAAAAAGAGAATAATGCAGAAGTTGTTTATATGCATGCTGTTGATAGCTTAGCATTAAAAGACTTTTATACTCAGTTTATTAAATATGAAGCAGGAAGTGAAGAAGGAATTAGTGCTTTACTTTTAGATACTTTAGTTAATAGCTCTAGTGAAACTATTCAAAATTATATTGAAGATTTGGATATTGGATATATCTCTGCTGAGTCAAGTGCTGGTGAAGAAGAGTTTGAAGAGATTTTAGAAAAATCTGAAAATAAAAAATCAAAAGTTTTATATATTGGAACAGATATATTTTCACATGAAAGAGTTGAAAATATAAAAAAAATATTAAGTGCTATTGATAAATATAGTGATTTTGAAGTAATAAGTGAAAATGATTTTATTTCTAATAGTGAAGAGATAGAAGAGGTTGAAGAAATTCTTCCTTTTAATGGAACAGTTATTTATTCATATTTAGATAATCAAAAAGATGAAAATATAGTTTATGCAAGTGCTTCTTTTTCAAGAATTGCAAAAGCAAATGATGGTGATAAAATAAAATTAATATCTGGAAATAAACAGACAATAAAACAACTAAAAGTTGATGAGACACTACAAAGTACAATTGCAATATGTGCAACAAAAAATGTTGGTGATGATTTCTTATCATGTGGGTATATTTATAAACCCGTTAAAATAGAGAGGTTAGAAGATTGAGTGATTTAATATCTTTAAATATTGATGGAAAACTTTGTAAAGCAAAAGAGGGTGAAAGCCTTTTAAATATAGCAAGAGCAAATGGAATATTTATTCCTGCAATTTGTTATTTGACTCGATGTAGTCCAACTTTAGCATGTAGATTATGCCTTGTAGAAGCTGATGGAAAACAAGTTTATGCTTGTAATGCAAAAGCAAAAGAGGGAATGGATGTAAAAACTACAACTGAAAATATTGCAAAAGAGAGACGTGCAATAATGGAAGTTTATGATGTAAATCATCCTTTACAATGTGGAGTATGTGACCAAAGTGGAGAGTGTGAATTACAAAATTATAGTTTATATATGAAAGTTGACTCTCAAAGTTATTCAATTAAAGATGTTCCAAGACCAGCTCAACACTGGGGAGTTATGAATTATGACCCAGGATTATGTATTGTTTGTGAAAAGTGTGTAACTGTATGTAAAGATATGATAGGTTCAAATGCATTAAGTACTGTAAAAAGAGGTTCTGATGCAATTGAGAAGACATTTAAAGAGAGTATGCCAAAAGATGCTTACTCAATGTGGAATAAACTTAACAAATCATTGATTGGATTTGAAGAAGATGCTTGTACTGATTGTGGTGAGTGTATTTCTGTTTGTCCTGTTGGTGCTTTAGTATCAAATGATTTTCAATATAAATCAAATGCATGGGAACTTACAAGAGTTCCAGCATCAAATCCACACTCAAGTGATTGTGCTTTAATGTATTATGAAAAGAAACACGAATCAGTTGAAAAACATAGCACACAAAAAATATATAGAGTAACAAATGACCACCATTATATCTCATTAAATGGTGCTGCAAGATTTGCTTATGATTTTGAAAATAAAGTTGAATCAAAAGATGAAAAAGAGTTTGATTTAGCAATTGATGCATTTAAAAAAGCAAATAGTATTAAATTTAATTCATTTATTACAAATGAAGAAGCGCTTATTTTACAAAAATTAAAAGAGAAATTTGGGCTTAAGCTTGTAAATGATGATGCATTTTTATATCAAAGATTTTTAAAAGAGTTTTCTAATATTGCAGGTAAAAGTTTATATAGTGCAACACTAAAAGATGTACATGAATCTAATTTTGTTATATCTGTTGGTTCATTTTTGAAACATGATTTACCAAATGCAAGATATGCTTTAAATAACTCAGTTATTCTAAACAAAGGTAGTGCTTTATATTTTCATCCTCTTGAAGATACAACTATTCAAAAAGTTGGTAAAAAAGGAAAAACAACAGAGTTTATTTTTCATAAACCTTTAAAAGAAGAGGCTATTTTATACTTTATTCTTGATTTATTTGCAAATGAAGAGTTACCAGAAAATATTAAAGAGTATTTACAATCACTAAAAGAAAAAAGAGTTAAAACTGTTGTAGAAAATATTAAAGAGCAAGTTGTAGAAAAAGTAATAGATGAAGATAGTGGTGAAGAAAAAGAAGTAAAAAAAATGGTTACTAAAAAGCAAGAAAAAGAAGTAGAATATATCTACTCAAAACTTCTTGATGAAATTGGTAAAGATGAAACTTTTTATGAGTTAATTGATTCTATGCTTCTTAAAAAAGATAAATTTTCATTGATTATTGGAGAAGATTTAATTACTCATCCAAATTGGAAAAACTTAGCAAAACTTACAGCTTTAATTGAAAAATATACACAGTTTGATGTGGTGATAATTCCTACAAAAACAAATACATTAGGTGTGAGTCTAATCTGTGATTTAGATGAAAAAGCAGAAGGTTTTACAATAGGATACAATGAAAAAGCAGATTATCAATTAAGTGCATTAGGTGATGGTAATTTAGATGTACCTTCTTTAAATCAACAAGAAGGAACTTTTGTAAATATTGATAAAAAAGTAGTTCCTACAAATGCAGCACTTCCATATAATGGATATATTTTAAATGATATAGCAAATGAATTATTGGATGAAAAGCAAGAGTTTACAATTGATTATACAGAGTATTTACCTACAACAAAAGGGTTTAAAAATATTAAGTTTGATAATTTAACAAACTATTTTTCAAATGATAGAAAAGAAAATAGAGGTTATGAACTTGATAATTTAGATGTAGAGCAATTGAGTCAATTAAGTGCAATCTCACAAACAAAAGAGTTTGCTTCAAATGAGGATGATTTTATAACTATTTATAGAGCTAATCCTATAAATATATTCAATGAATTTGTAGCAATATCACATGAGTTTAAAGATAAAGCAAAAACAGGTTTATATCTATCAAAAAGTTTATGTGATGAACTGCAATTGGTTGAAAATAGTACTGTTCTTGTTACTTCAAAAGCTAAAACAATAGATTTAAATGTATATATTGATAAACAGCTTGATGGAAAAATTGCATATATTTCGACTTTTGATAAATCAATTGAGACAAAAGAGTTATTTGAATCATATAGATTTTCAAAAGCTAAGATTGTAAAGGCATAAAATGCAAACAAGTATAATTATTGAAACTATTATAAAAGCGATTGTTATATTAGCTGTATTTTCTGCATTGGCAGGATTTACAACGTATATAGAAAGAAAAGTTTTAGCATTTATGCAAAGAAGACTTGGGCCTATGAATGTTGGTCCTTATGGACTTTTACAAATTATTGCAGATGGTATTAAACTATTTACAAAAGAGGATTTTATTCCTCAACATGCAATAAAACCTGTATTTATGATAGCTCCAATTATTACTGCATCAACTGCTTTTATTGCAATGAGTGCAGTTCCTTTTTTACCTGAGTTTGAACTATTTGGTTACACAGTAAGACCTATTTTATCAGATATTAATGTTGGTATTTTATTTGTATTAGGTGTTGCTTCTGTTGGATTATATGGACCATTATTAGGTGGTATGAGTAGTGCAAACAAATGGTCTTTACTAGGAGGAGCTAGAACAGCAATACAACTTCTTTCTTATGAAGTTGTTTCTGGGTTATCTTTATTAGCACCATTAATGTTAGTTGGAAGTTTATCTTTAATTGATATAAATAATTATCAAGATGGTGGATTTACTTCTTGGTTAGTGTGGTCACAACCATTAGCATTTATTTTATTTGTAATTTCTGGTTTTGCAGAAACAAATAGAACACCTTTTGATTTATTGGAGCATGAAGCAGAAATTGTTGCAGGATATGCAACAGAGTATTCAGGACTTAGATGGGGAATGTTTTTCATAGGTGAATATGCAAATTTATTTACAGTTTGTTTTTTAATCTCTCTTGTTTTTCTTGGAGGGTTTAATGATTTATGGTTTATTCCAGGTGGATTAGCAATTATTTTAAAAGTAATGTTTTTAATCTTCTTCTTTTTATGGACAAGATCTTCTTGGCCTCATATTAGACCTGATCAATTGATGTGGCTTTGTTGGAAAATATTAATGCCACTTGCAGTGATAAATGTTGTTATTACTGGTTTTGTTATGATGTTTTTGGAGTAAATAATGCAAATAAAAGATTTAAAAAATAGAAATGTAGGACAACAAAACTATATTACTGTTCAAGAAGATAATTATCCTAAAACAAATGCTGAAGTATTTAAACAAGTAGTAAAAAGAAGTTTAAAGGGTGAACTTTTTACTGGTTTGAAAATTACTTTTAAGATAATGAAAGATGCCTTATTTAAAGGTCAAATGCATACAGTTCAATACCCAGCAGAAAAACTACCAATAGGCCCAAGATATAGAGCAGTACATAAACTTCTTGCGCTTTTGGAATCAGGTGAGAATAGATGTATTGGATGTGGGCTTTGTGAAAAGATTTGTATTTCTAAATGTATTAGAATGGATACAAAAATAGATGAAAACTCTAGAAAAGAGGTTTTAGAGTACACAATTAATATGGGAAGATGTATTTTTTGTGGTTATTGTGCTGAGGTTTGTCCAGAGCTTGCAATTGTTCATGGTAGTGAATATGAAAATGCAAGTGAGCAAAGAGCACAGTTTGGATTAAAAGAGGACTTCTTAACACCTCTTGATAAATTACATTTACAAAAAGAGTATGAAGGTTTTGGTTCAGTTTCTCCAGATGCTGATGATAAAATCAAAAAGACTCCATTACAGTATTAGGAGAGATAATGTTTGAAATAGTTGCTTTTTATCTATTTGCTTTTTTAACTATTGCAATGTTTAGTATTACTGTGTTTACAAATAATGCTTTATATGCATTAAGTACTCTTGCAGCAGGAATGATATTTATTTCAGCGTTTTTCTTTCTTCTTGATGCACAATTTTTAGGAGCTGTTCAAATTGTTGTTTATACAGGTGCAGTTATGGCTTTATATGCATTTGGAATGATGTTTTTTGATTCATTGTCAACAGTTGATGAGCAGATTAAAAATCCAAGATTAGCATTTTTGTTAAGTGGAATGATTGCTTTATTAATAGTTGTGATTTTTATCTCACCTATAATTGGAGAGAATGTTCAAGCTAATCTACCTGTACATGAACAGTGGGGAAATACACAAGATGTTGGTGTTGTTTTATTTACTAAATATTTAATTCCTTTTGAAATTGCTGCAATTATGTTACTTGTTGCAATGATTGGTGGAATTATTCTTGCAGGTAAAAAAATGGATATTTCATATTCTGAACTATCTGAAGAAGAAATTGAAAACTTAGAAAAGGAAGAGTTATGAGTTTAAATGCATATTTAATTTTTTCAACTCTTATATTTTGTATTGGTCTATTAGGAGTAATTAGAAGAAAAAATCTTTTAATGCTTTTTTTCTCAACAGAAATAATGTTAAATTCTGTAAATATTGCACTTGCAGCTATTTCAAAATTTCATGGTGATTTAACAGGTCAAATGTTTGCATTTTTTATTATTGCAATTGCAGCAAGTGAAGTTGCTGTTGGCCTTGGACTTTTAATTTTATGGTACAAAAAAACAGGTACTATAAACTTAGATAGTATGCAAAAATTAAAAGGTTAATCATGGAAAAATATTTATATATAGCACTTTTTGCTCCTTTAATAGGTTCACTATTTGCAGCACTATTTGCAATGAGTAAAAAGAATTTAATTACAGGTGTTGTTACATCTTTAATGTTAGCTGTTTCTATGATAGCTTCTCTTAATTTGCTTTATTATGTATATACAACAGATAAAATTGTACATGTAAATATGCTTGATTGGATTCAAGTTGGAAATGTAAATATTCCTTTTGGTTTTGTTGTTGACCATATTAGTATTGTTATGATGTGTGTTGTTACAATTGTTTCAACTATGGTTCATATCCACTCTATTGGATATATGGAACATGATAAAGGTTTTAATAGATATTTTTCTTATTTAAGTGCTTTTGTTTTTTCTATGCTAATTCTTGTAATGTCAGATAATTTTGCAGGATTATTTATTGGTTGGGAAGGTGTTGGTCTTTGTTCATGGTTACTAATTGGTTTTTGGTATCACAAAAACTCAGCAGCTTGGGCAGCAAATGAAGCTTTTATTATGAATAGAATTGCAGACCTTGGAATGCTTGTTGGTATTTTTTTTATTTATTGGAATATTGGAAGTTTACAATATGATGTAGTTTTTTCAAATATTGATTCATTACCTATTTCTTTAATTGTAACTATTGCTATATTTTTATTTATTGGTGCTATGGGAAAATCTGCACAGTTTCCATTTCATACATGGTTAGCAGATGCAATGGAAGGACCAACTCCTGTTTCTGCATTAATTCACGCAGCAACAATGGTAACAGCAGGAGTATATTTACTTGTAAGAACAAATGAAATTTATACAACTGTTCCTGAAGTTGGATATTTTATTGCTTGTTTAGGTGCTTTTGTTGCTATTTTTGCAGCGAGTATGGCATTAGTTAATAATGATATGAAAAAAATTATCGCTTACTCAACTCTATCACAACTTGGATATATGTTTGTTGCTGCTGGACTTGGGGCTTATTGGATTGCTTTATTTCACCTTGCAACACATGCATTTTTCAAATCAGTACTATTTTTGGGTGCAGGAAATGTTATGCATGCAATGGATAATGAATTAGATATTAGAAAAATGGGAGCTTTATATAATAAAATGAAGCCAACTGCAATTATTATGATTATAGCTTCAATTGCACTTTCTGGAATCTTTCCATTTGCAGGATTCTTTTCAAAAGATAAAATATTAGAAGTTGCTTTTAATGCTGATGCAATATTTTTATGGGCAATTTTATTTATTACTGCTGGATTAACTTCATTTTACTCTTTTAGATTAATTATGAAAATATTCTTTACAAAACCAAATTATGAAGAGTATGGTTATCATCCACATGAAACTTATCCTTTTGTAATTGCTGCGATGATACCACTTGCACTATTAGCAATAATAGCTGGTTGGTTTGAACCTTTCTTTGTAAGATTAGTTACTTATATTTTACCTGAATGGGAAGCATCTACAATTTCACACTCAAATGCATATATTTTAATTGCTCTTACAACTGTAATTGCACTTAGTGGTATATTACTTGCAGTATATAAATATAACAAAGGTGGATTTTGTAAAACATGGGAAGATACTTTTTCATATAAGTTATTAACAAATCAATACTTTATACCTTGGTTTTATGACAAAGTTATCTGTAAAGCATATTTTTTATTATCAAAATTTGCATTTAAAATAATAGATATGAAAATTATAGATGCAATTGTAGACTTAATTGCAAAATTTGTTTACAAAACAGGTGAAAACTCTGTAGTAGTTCAATCAGGTAATTTATCACAAAGTTTAAAAGTGATGGCTATGGGTGTGGCATTTATTATGATACTAATTGCATCTTTAGCATTTTTTAAATAAAAGGTTTTTTTATGGATTATATTTTATCAATTTTGATATTTTTTCCTCTTTTTGCAGCATTTGTAGGGTTTTTAGTAAATAGTAATTCAATTAGAGTTTATGGAATAGTTACTACTTTTATAGAATTTATTATAAGTATAATTATGTATATAAATTTTGATGTGCATAACCCTAATATGCAATTTATTCAAAATATTCCAATTATTCCATCTTATGGAGTTAACTATATTTTAGGAATAGATGGAATATCCCTATTTTTAGTAATGATGACTACATTTATGACAATGATAGCACTAATTGCATTAAGTGAGAAAAAAGCCTTAAAAAACTTAATAATCACAGTACTATTTTTAGAAATGACAATGGTTGGTGTATTTGTAGCTTTAGATGCAGTGATATTCTATTTATTCTGGGAGTTATCATTAATTCCAATGTTATATATAATTGGTGCATGGGGAGGAAAGCTAAGAATTTATGCTTCTATTAAATTCTTTTTATATACTTTTCTTGGTTCTTTAATTATGTTAATTGGAATGCTTTATTTAGGATATGTATATTATCAAACAACAGGTAATTGGAGTTTCAATATTCAAGATTGGAATATGTTGATACTTCCTTTTGATTTACAGTTATGGTTGTTTGTTGCATTTTTTGCTGGTTTTGCAGTTAAAGTTCCTATGTTTCCTTTCCATACATGGTTACCTTATGCACATGGACAAGCACCAACAATTGGTTCAGTAATCCTTGCAGCAGTACTACTTAAAATGGGAACGTATGGTTTTGTTAGATTTTCATTACCACTGTTTCCTGATGCAAGTTCGTTTTTTGTAATACCAATTGCTATTTTAGCCTTAATTGCAATTATTTACACAGCAATGGTTGCTTATGCACAAGAGGATATGAAGCAAGTAATAGCTTACTCTTCTGTATCTCATATGGGTGTTATTATTTTAGGTATATTTGCTTTAAATGTAGAGGGAATTAGTGGAGCAATTTTTCTTATGATTTCTCATGGTATTGTATCAGGAGGACTGTTTTTATTAGTTGGTGTGATATATGATAGAAGACACACAAAACTAATAAGTGAATTTGGTGGATTAGCAACTGTGATGCCAAAATATGCAACTATTTTTGCATTTGTATTAATGGGTTCAATTGGACTTCCTTTAACAATAGGTTTTATTGGTGAGTTTTTATCTTTATTAGGATTTTTTAGAACATCTCCTACTTTAGCACTACTTGCCGGACTTACTATTATTTTAGGTGCTGTTTATATGTTAGTAATGTATAAAAAATCTTTTTTTGGAGAAGTTACAAAAGAAGAGAATAAAAAGCTTCTTGATTTAAATAAAAAAGAGTTATCAGCTTTAATTCCATTGGTTGTATTAATTATCTTTTTGGGAGTATATCCAAAGCCTATATTAGAACCAGCAAATTATGCAGTATCAAAAATGGTAAAAATAATGCACGCAAAAGTATTAGATGATGATACAGCTGTGAAGATAGTTAATGTAAATAGTATAGGGGTACAAAAATGAGTGAAATACCAAAAATAACAGTTGATTTTTTTAGTTTAAATTTTGCAACTATTGCTCCTATGATTATTGCTATTGTTGCAGCATTATTGATATTATGTATAGACTTAGCAAACAAACACTTAGATAAATCACTTTATATTATATTGGCTATTTTAGCATTATTTATTGATTTGGGATTTGTTTTAGGGTTTGATGCAGATATTAGAGGTTTCTTTGATTTGTTACTATTTGATGGAGTTGCAACTTTATCTCAAGTAATAATAATAGTTGCTTCGATATTTTTTCTATTGCTTTACTTTAATAAACTTAATTTCCATGAATTAAGATATCCAGAATATTTTGCACTATATTTATTTGTTGTGGCTGGTTTTCAGTTTATGGTTAGTTCAGATAGTTTAATATTAATTTTTGTAGCTTTAGAAACTTCATCTATGGCTTTATATACAATGATTGCAATGCATAATAGACTAACTGCCATTGAAGCAGCAATAAAATACTTTACAATGGGTGCATTAAGTACAGCATTCTTTGCTTTTGGTTCAATGATATTTTATGCGCAAACAGGAAGTGTAGAGTTATCTCAAATTTCACAAATATTGACAACAAATAGCTTTGATAACTACTTTATTATATTAGTTGGAACTTGTTTTATTGTGGCTGCACTTGGATTTAAATTATCACTATTTCCTTTTCATCTATGGGTTGCAGATGTTTACGAAGGTTCTACTTCTGCATTAGCAGGATTTATCTCTGTTGTTCCAAAAATTGCAGTTTTTATTGTAGCATTAAGATTTTTTGAAATATTTATAATTCATGATGATAAATTTATTGAGATGCTTTTATATGTTATTGTAATTTTAACAATGACTGTACCAAATGTAATTGCATTACTTCAAAATGATATTAAAAGAATGTTAGCTTACTCTTCTGTTTCAAATGCTGGATTTGCAATGACAGCAATTCTAATTGGAACTACACAAGCTACACAATCACTATTTTTATATTGGATTATGTTCTTTATAACAAACCTTGGAGCATTTACTATTCTTTGGTTAAATAGAACAAAAAATTACAATGAACAAAGTGACCATAGTTTACAAAAATATAAAGGACTGATAAAGACTTCACCATTGATTGCAACATTGATGGGATTATTTATGTTAAGTTTAGCTGGGCTTCCTCCTTTTTCACTATTCTGGGGAAAACTTTATTTAATAGGAAGTGCTGTAAATGCAGGACATATGATTTTAGCAATTGCAATGATTTTAAACTCGGCAATTGCAGCGTATTATTATTTAAAACCAGTAGTATTTATATTTTTAAATGAGCCAGAAAATAGTACTTTAAAATTAGAAAACTCAACAGCAATTGTGAAATTTGTAGTAATAATATCTGCAATTTTTACGATTTGTTCTATTTTTACAATAGAGCCATTACTTCAAATAATTTCTTACTACACGCAAATATCAGGGTTCTAAACCTATAAATATCAATAAAAATAACTTTTATTGATATTTTGATAAACTTATATATAAACTACATATAGGAAATCAATATGAAAAAAAATTATTTAGTAGGAATGAGTATAATAGTACTATTTTTATTTGGGTACTTCTTTCAACTTCAAAATAAGCAAATTCAAAAATTAACTAAAGAAGTAGAAACTTTAACTAAAAAAGTAGAACTATTACAAAGTAGTGAAGATAAATTAAAACAAGAGTTAGAAAAGTATACAAAGAAAAAACAAATCCCTGTTTCAGTTAAGAAAAAAAGATTTATAAATATGATGTTACCTGCATTAAATGATGTTTATGATGAATTAAAAACAAGATATCTAAAAGTTAAAAAAGATATTGATGCAAATAATATAACTGATGAGATTAAAAAATTAAAAGAGTTTTATTCTGTTAAAACAAACCAAGAACTATTATATGCTTTAAAACCACATCCAAAATCAATTGCTTTAGCACAAGGAGCAATGGAGAGTGCTTGGGGACAATCAAGATTTTTTAAAGAAGCTAACAATATGTTTGGCGTATGGTCTTTTAATAAAGATGAGCCAAGAATAGCTGCTAATAGTAAAAGAGGAACAAAAACTATTTGGCTTAAAAAATATTCAAGTGTAAAAGAAGCTATTAAAGATTATTATGAAACATTATCAAAAAGTGCTGCATTTAAAGGATTTAGAAAACAAAACTATGAAAATCCAAACCCTTACTTATTAGTAAAAAAACTTGATAGATATTCAGAAAAAAAAGCATTATATGGAAAAGAGTTAGCATCAGTTATTAAATATAATGACTTTACAAAATATGATGATAAAGATTTTATTGTTCAAAAAGAAGAAGCAAAATTAACACAAGAAGAGCAAAAAGAAGAAGAACAAATTGAAGAAAAAGCTATTCAAGAAGCTGCTTCTGATGAGGTTACAACTTCTGAAGATATTCAAAAAGAAGAGCAAGAATCTTCAAGTGAAGAGAAAAAAGAGAATATTGAAACTCAAAATAGTGTGAAAACTGAAACTAAAGAGAATAAAAAAGAAGATACAAAAGCTACAAAACAAGAACAAACAAAGTAGAATTCCACATCTACTTTGTTTAATCTAACCAAAAGATAAACCATAACTTGATAAAATCATTGCTTAACAAATATATAAAATAACTAAGGAAATATTTTGAAAACTATAAGTGTTGCACACTCACCAGATGCCGATGATATTTTTATGTACTATGCTATTAAGTTTGGTTGGGTTGGTGCAAAAGATGCAAAATTTGAAAATATTGCAGCTGATATTGAAACATTAAATCAAGCTACATTAAAAGGTGAATACGATATTTGTGCTATCTCTTTTGCTTTATATCCATTTGTAAAAGACGATTATGCCTTATTAAAAACAGCAGTATCTTTTGGTCAAGGATATGGACCAAAACTAATAAAGAAAAAAGGTACTAAATTAAAGAAAAATTTTAAAGTTGCTCTTAGTGGAGAGTACACTACAAATGCACTTTTATTTAAAATTGCTTATCCAGAAGCAAGAATTACATATATGAATTTTTTAGATATTGAAAATGCAGTTCTAGAAGGAACAGTAGATGCAGGTGTATTAATTCATGAGTCTATTTTAAACTATAGTGAAGAACTAGAAGTTGAAAAAGAGATTTGGGATATTTGGGAAGAGTTAAGTGGTGGAAATTTACCTTTACCTTTAGGTGGTATGTGTATTAGAAGATCAATTCCTTTACATAGTGCAATTGATTATGAAAATACATTAATAAAAGCAGTTGATGTAGCAAATAAAAATAGAAAAGTACTTGCAACAATGCTTTTAGAAAAAGGTTTAATAAGAGTTGATGCTCCAACTTTAGATACATATTTAGATTTATATGCAAATGATGAGTCTATAAATTTAAGTGATGTACAATATGAAGCTTTAGATAAACTGTTTGAACTAGGTTATAAACATGGTTTTTATGAAAACTTAGTAAAAGCAAAAGATTTTTTAATTCCTGAAGAGTATGAGGAACTAAGAAGCAAGTGATAAAGCAAATAGATTTCTCAAGATATTCATCAATTAAAATAGGACCAATTGCTGATGTTAAAATAATTGATGATATTAATGATTATGATGATTATAGAATTATTGGTAAAGCAAATAATATACTTGTTTCTAATAATTCTACAAACTTTGCAGTATTAGGACATAATTTTGATTATATAAAACAAGAAGATAATAAGCTTTTTGTTGGATGCGCTACAAGTTCAGGTAAACTTTTGAGTTATTGTAGAAAAAATGATATTGCAAATTTAGAGTTTTTAGCAAAACTTCCTGGAACTATGGGTGGTGTTGTTAAAATGAATGCAGGATTAAAATCTTGGGAGATTTTTAATCATATAATAAGTATAAAAACAAAAGATGGATATATAAATAAAGAAGATATATCTTATTCGTATAGAAATACTCAAATTGATACAATAATATATGAAGTAGTTCTAGAAATAAAAAGTGGTTTTAGTAAAGATAAATTAAAAGAGTTTAATAAAATGAGAGATAATCAACCTCAAGTTCCAAGTGCTGGAAGCTGTTTTAAAAATCCAAAGGGTGATTTTGCAGGTAGGTTGATAGAAGAAGTTGGATTAAAAGGATTTGAAAAAGGTGGAATGTCTTTTTCAAATAAACATGCAAATTTTTTAGTAAATAATGGAAAAGGAACTTTTGAAGATGCTATTTTTTTAATAGATTTAGCAAAAAAAAGAGTTCAAGAAAAATTTGGTATAAAATTAGAAGAAGAGATTGTAATTTATTAAGCTTTATTTTTAATTAGAATAATTTATGATACACTTTGCACTTTAAAAAATGGCTAAGGGTTAGAAAAATTGAAAAATTTAGTAATAGTGGAGTCACCAGCAAAAGCAAAAACAATATCAAAGTTTTTAGATAATAGTTACACCGTAATGGCGTCAATGGGGCATGTAAGAGATTTGCCAAAATCAAAATTGGGATTTGATCCTGATGATAATTTCAAACCACAATATTTAGTATCAACAGATAAAAGAAAAGTAATCGCAGACTTAAAAAAACAAATAACAAAAGATACTGTTATTTACCTAGCGGCCGATGAGGATAGGGAAGGGGAAGCAATTGCTTGGCACCTAATTCCTGCACTTAAAATAGAAAAAAATCCTATAAAAAGAATAGTTTTTCATGAAATTACTAAAGATGCAATTTTAAAAGCAATTCAAAACCCAAGAGATGTTGATAAAAATTTAGTTGATGCTCAACAAGCAAGAAGAATCTTAGATAGAGCAGTTGGGTATGAATTATCTCCTTTATTATGGAAAAAAGTTAGATATGGTCTTAGTGCTGGTAGAGTTCAATCTGTTGCTGTTAGAATAATTGTAGATAGAGAAAATGAGATAAGACAATTTGTTCCAGAAGAGTTTTGGAAAATAAAAGCAGATTATAAAGACCCTGATTTTAAATCAGAACTTGCTAAACAAAATGGTAAAAATATCAAAGTAAAAAATGAGCAAGAAGCTAAAAGTATAGAAGCATCTATAAATCAAGGAAAATTTCAATTAGTTGATATTGAAGAAAAAGAGACTACAAGAAATCCTGCGCCTCCATTTACAACTTCAACTTTACAACAAGAAGCAAGTAGAAAAATTGGACTTTCTGTAAAACAAACTATGGTAATAGCACAACAACTATATGAAGGAAATGTTGGAAATATTCCTAATCATACAGGTGGTTTAATTACTTATATGAGAACTGACTCATTAAACCTTTCTACTGTTGCAACAACTGCAGCAAAAAAAGTTATTGAGCAAGAGTATGGAAAAGAGTATTCACTTTCTAAACCAAGAGCATATAAATCTAAAGCAAAAGGAGCACAAGAGGCTCACGAAGCTATTAGACCTGTAAATTTAGCTTTAAAACCAAGTGATATTAAGCCATATGTTGAAAATGCACAATATAGATTATATTCTTTAATTTGGAAAAGAACTTTAGCAACACAAATGAGTGCAGCTAAAATTGCAAATACAACATATAAAATAAATGCTGGAAAAGATGAAGAGTTTGAGTTTCAATCAAAGGGACAAAGAATTATTTTTGCAGGATTTATGAAAGCTTATACAGAAGGAAGTGATAATCCTGAGCATGCATTAGATAGCAATGAAAAAATATTACCAAATGTAAAAGTTGGAACAGTATTAAATCTTGAAAAACTTGATTTAGAACAAAACTTTACAAAGCCACCTGCAAGATATACAGAAGCTAGTTTAGTTAAAAAGTTAGAGAGCGAAGGAATAGGTAGACCTTCAACTTATGCTCCAACAATTTCTACAATTCAACAAAGAGAATATGTTGTAAAAACAGAAGATAAAAAATTAGCTCCAACACCAACAGGTGAAGTTGTAAATAGTTTTTTAAATGACCATTTTGCAGAAATTATTGATTTAGGGTTTACAGCAAAAATTGAAGAAGATTTTGATGAAATTGCAGAAGGTAAAATTGCTTGGGAACAAGTAATGCAAGATTTTTATGGTGATTTCAAAAAAAGAATAAACGATAAAGAGACAAGTGTAAATAAAGAAGATTATGCACAAGTAAGAGAAATTGGAATAGATCCAAAATCTGGAAAACCTGTAAGTGCAAGAGTTGGAAGATTTGGACCATTTGTTCAAATTGGTACAAAAGATGATGAAGAAAAACCAAAATTTGTTGCAATTCCAGATCATTTAAATATGGATACAATTACTTTAGATGAAGCACTCTATTTATTTAATTTACCAAGAGTAATAGGAAAAGATTCAAGTGGTGAAGATATTGTTGCAAATATTGGAAGATTTGGACCTTATTTACAAGTTAAAAGTAAATTTTATTCATTAAAAACTGATGACCCTTATACAATAGAGCTACCAAGAGCTTTAGAGGTTATTAAAGAGCTTGATGAAGCGAAAGCAAAATCAACTATAAAAGTATTTGAAAAAGAGAAAATACAAGTTTTAATTGGTCAATATGGACCATATATAAAACAAGGTAGAAAAAATTTCAAAATACCTAAAGATAAAGTTGCTGAAGATTTAACGCTTGAAGATTGCCAAGAGATTATAGAAAAAGACCCTAAATCTAAAGGTGCTAAAAAAACTACAAGTAAAAAAAGTACAACAGCAAAAAAGACAACTACAAAGAAAACAACAACTAAAAAAAGTACAAAAAGTAGTACAACTACAAAAAAATAGATGAAAATAGGAATCTTATCAGATAGTCACACTAGAAGTGACTATACTGAATTAGTAGTTGAGCATCTAAAAGAACAAGGTGCACAATATTTACTACATGCTGGTGACTTATGTATTGAAGATAATTTAAAGATATTACAAAATTCAAAGCTAGTATATGTTAGTGTTTTCGGAAATAATGATAATGCTTTATTTTCATTATCAAACAAATATAAAATTCAAAAAGAACCATATTACTTCAAAATAAAAGATATTAAATTTAAGATGATGCATCTACCTTATTATCTAACATCAGATAGTGATATTGTTATTTTTGGACATACGCATAAGTTTAAATGTAGCTATACAAACAATACTTTGTTTATTAATCCAGGTGAAGTGTGTGCAAGGGAAAAGCCTCTAATAGAGTCTGTCTTGCTTGAAATTAATAAAAATGAGTATATAATTAGTTACTATTTTAAAGATATAAATGCTAATAATTTTAAGAAAGAAGAGTATAAATATGAGCGATAATAAGACAATATTTTTATGTGCCATTTGTAATATTGAAAGTGGTACTTGTAATGAAGATTGTAAATTCTGTACACAAAGTGTAAAGTACAAAGCAGATATTGAAAGATATAAACAAAAAGAGATAGCACAAATAGTTGAAGAAGCTAAAAAAGCAAGAGCAAATCATGCAAATGGATTTTGTTTAGTAACTGCTGGAAAAGGCTTAACTGAAAAAAGATTAAAGTTTGTATGTGAAGCTGCAAGAGCAGTTAAAAAAGAGAATTTAGGTTTAGTTTTAATTGCATGTAATGGAACAGCAACTGTTGAACAACTAGAAACTCTAAAAGAAGCAGGAATTGATGCATATAATCACAACTTAGAGACTGCAAGAGACTTTTATCCAACAATTTGTACAACACATACATGGGATGAAAGATATGAAACATGTAAAAATGTAAAACAAGTAGGTTTAAGACTTATTTGTGGAGGAATTTTTGGAATGGGTGAAACGCAAGAGCAAAGAGTTTCAATGCTTGAATCTATTGCATCTTTAGAGCCTATGAATGTACCTTTAAACTTTTTTCATCCAAATGAAGCTTTACCTTTAGTTGAAAATACTATAAATAGAGAACAAGCTTTTGAACTTATTACATTAGCAAGAAAAATGATACCAAATGCAAGAAAAATTATGGTTGCAGGTGGTAGAGAATTAATGTTTGGTGATGAAGAGTATAAAATATTTGAAAAAGGTGCAAATGCATTTGTTATTGGAAACTATTTAACAACTCAAGGTAAAACACCAAAAGATGATATAGAAGCATTAGAAAAATTAGGATTCTCTATTACAAGAGAATTTGGAAATAAATAATTTAGGAATATTAAATGGGTGATGAAATTTTAATTATTATATCTTTGTCTGTAATTATTTTTACATCGCCATTGTTATCAAAGGCATTAAGAATACCTACAATCCCTATTGAGATAATGATGGGGTCTTTAGCTGTATATTTTTCATATATACATGAAAATACAATATTTGAGCTAGTTGCTGAACTTGGATTTTTGTATTTGATGTTTTTGGCTGGGTTGGAAGTGGACTTGCGTAAATTGATGCATGTTCCTTCTACTATTCTAAAAAAAGCATTGGGATATAATGTAATACTTTTTTCTTTATCTGCTGCAATAACTTTCTATTTTAAATTGGGGAATATTTTTATTGTAACTTTACCTTTAATCTCAATAGGATTATTAGCAGCTCTTAAAAAAGAGTATGGAAATACTGAGTGGATTAGGATGTCTATTGTTGTGGGATTAATAGGTGAGATTGTCTCTATTATTGCTCTTACAACAGTATCAGCCATACTTGAATTTGGTGTAACATGGCAATTTTATAAAACAATGTTACTATTCTCAGGATTTATGATTTTAATGGCTATTATTTACAAACTATTTAATAATGTAGTTTGGTGGTATCCAGAAATAAAAACATATTTAATGCCAACGCAAGACCATCAAGAACAAGATATCAGAGTATCTATGGCAATTTTCTTTGTAATGATTGCTGTGATGATTTATCTACAACTAGAAGTTGCCTTTGGTGCATTTATTGCAGGAACATTTATTACAACATTTTTTGAGCATAATAAATCTCTTCCTCATAAATTAGAACACTTTGGTTTTGGATGGTTAGTGCCAATATTTTTTATATATGTAGGTTCTTCTTTTGAGCTTGAAGAGTTATTTCAAGATGGACTTATCACAACAGCTTTATTGATTGTATTAGCAATGATTATTATTAGAGTTGTTGCTTCACTATTATTTATTAAAGAGATGGGTTTAAATAGATTCTTTATGCTTGGATTGTCTCACTCTATGCCATTAACACTTTTAATTGCTGTTACGACTTTAGCATATCATAATCATGCAATAGATCAATTTTATTACTATGCATTTATTTTAGCATCAATATTAGAAGTATTATTAGTTATGATTTTTATAAGAGTTTTAGTGAGTGTATTAAATATTAAAGATAAAGCAATTACAGATTGATTAGGGCAAATATTACATTTGCTCTAATCTAAAAATTGTTACATGATTATCTGCGTATGTAACTTCATAATTATCAGGTGTACTTGTAAGTTCTATAACAACTCTAAAGAACTTATCTTTTTGATGATTTCCAATAGTTATTTTTGTAAAATTAGTTGAGTTTAAATCTTCTCTTTTTGTATAAAAATTCTCTTTAGCATAAAAATCTAAGATGATTTTATTTTGATTAGGAAGAGTGAATTTTTTAAATACTTTATATTTAGAATAAAGATCAAGTTTTTGATTTGTGTATTCAAGTTTTACAAAAGGTAATATTTGTTTTTCCATAGATACATCTGTTCTAGGTTTTACATATATAATCTCTTCTTTTTCTTGTTTTTTTAACTGTTCAACAAGTTGTTTTGTCTCTTTAACAGTTTTTTCTTGAGCTTTAGTTATAAGAGTTTTTATTTTATCTTCTGTTAAATCAGTCTTAATATTTTTCTTCGCACTTTTAGTATCTTTATTTATACTATCAGGATTTGATTTCATTTTATCTTGTATTTCTTGAATATAAAGTTTCTCTTGACCTTCAAATTCATCAGGATAAGAGTCATTTATTTCATTTAATCTTGCTACTTCTTCATTATAAGATTGTGTAGGAACAAAAGGATTTTCTCTCGCATAAAGATTTGATGCGATAATCAGTAATGTTATAAATAAAGATATTTTTTTCATTGTTCTGGCTCCAAGTTTTTTAATTCAAAATACTCTTTTTGTAAATGGGCATTTTCTTCTTGTAATCTTTTTATTTCATCGATTAAATATACCCTTTTATCTTTTAAAGAGTTATAAACATCCAATGAATTACTTCCAAACAAAAGTATTGCAACATGATAACTAAGAAATAGTGTAATAGCAATAGATACTACGGCTATTACACTAAATTTTTTTAGTTCATGAACTTTACGCTTCATTTAAATTATTTAGAAAAAGGAGCTTTCCCTAAATATTCAGCATATGCAACTTCTGCACCAATTTCTAGTAATCTATTATATTTAGCGTTTCTTTCACCTCTTGATGTAGCACCTGTTTTAATTTGACCACAATTTAGTGCAACAGCGAAGTCAGAAATAAATGCATCTTCAGATTCACCTGATCTGTGAGACATAACGCAGTTATAGTTATTTCTTTGTGCAAGTCTTACAGTTAACATAGTTTCACTAACACTTCCGATTTGGTTTGGTTTAATTAAAACTGCATTTGCGATTTTTTTAGAGATACCTTCTGCAACAATTGATGCATTTGTAACAAATAAATCATCACCAACAAGTTGAGTTTTATTACCAAGTTTTTCAGTTAGGATTTTCCATCCATCCCAATCATCTTCACTTAATCCATCTTCAATTGAAACAATAGGGTATTTAGAACAAAGGTTTTCATAATATGCAACCATCTCTTCAGAAGTTAACTCTTTGTTTTCTGATTTTAATACATATTTACCTTCATCATTTACAAGCTCAGAAGCAGCAACGTCTAATGCGATTGCAATTTCATCACCTGGTTTATATCCAGCTTTCTCTATTGCTTTAATGATAACTTGGATTGGTTCTTCATTTGATTTTAAATTTGGAGCAAATCCACCTTCATCACCAACTGCTGTACTTTCACCCATTTCATTAATGATTTTTTTAAGGTTTTGGTAAACTTCACAAGTAGCTCTTAATCCATCATTGAAGTTTTCAAATCCTACTGGCATAATCATATATTCTTGGAAATCAACAGAGTTATTTGCATGCTCTCCACCATTGATAATATTGAACATTGGTACAGGCATAGTCATAGCATTTGCTCCACCTAAATATCTATAAAGTGGAATTTGTAAAGAAGCTGCTGCTGCTCTTGCAGTTGCCATTGATACACCTAGTACTGCATTTGCACCAAGTTTAGAGTAATTACTTGTTCCATCAATATCTTTCATAGTTGCATCAACTTCTGCTTGATTGTATGGACTTAAACCAATTAACTCATCTGCAATTAATGTATTAACATTTTCAATTGCTTTTAAAACACCTTTACCTAAAAATCTGTCATCACCATCTCTTAGTTCTAACGCTTCTCTTTTTCCTGTACTAGCACCACTTGGAACAATCGCAGATTGTTTTGTTCCATCACTTAAGATTACTGTTGCTCTTACAGTTGGATTACCTCTTGAATCTAAAACTTCGTCAGCGTAAACGTTGTCAATATATACCACTGTGTCTCCTAATTAAGTTACAAAAATTTTAGATATTATATAAAAAAATTGATTGATAATTGCTTTGATAAGCCAAATTGTAGTTTTAATTTTAAGAAGAAATATCAAAAAAGTATATTACCTTTTTGATATTTTAAGTAGAAAAGTTGAATTAATCTTCTTCAGATTCTTCAACTTCTCCTTTGATGATTTCATCATCTATTCCCATTGCTTGAAGAATTTTTCCTTCAATTTCATTTGCAATTTCTGGGTTGTCTTTTAAGAATTGTTTAGAGTTCTCTTTTCCTTGACCTATTTTTGAATCACCATAGCTAAACCATGCTCCAGCTTTATCAACAATATCAAGTTTTACACCATAGTCAATAAGTTCTCCCATTTTAGAGATACCTTCTCCAAACATTACATCAAACTCTGCTTGTTTAAATGGAGGCGCAACTTTATTTTTAACTACTTTTACTTTAACTCTATTTCCAATACTCTCTTCTGCTTGTTTTAATGTTGCTATTCTTCTAATATCAAGTCTTACAGATGAGTAGAATTTAAGTGCATTTCCACCAGTTGTTGTTTCTGGGCTTCCATATCCTGTCATACCAATTTTCATTCTAATTTGGTTAATGAAAATTACAGTAGTACCCATTTTATTCATAATACTTGTGATTTTTCTAAGAGCTTTACTCATAAGTCTTGCTTGAACACCAACTTGTTGGTCATCCATATCTCCATCAATCTCAACTTTTGGAGTAAGTGCTGCAACTGAGTCAACTACAACTAAATTAACTGCACCACTTCTAACTACAGTTTCAAGAATTTCAAGAGCTTGTTCACCATAATCTGGTTGAGAAACAAGTAAATTATCAATATCAACACCTAAATTTCTAGCATAGATAGTATCTAAAGCGTGTTCTGCATCAATAAACGCACAAACTCCACCAGCTTTTTGGCATTCTGCAATAGCATGAAGAGTTAGAGTTGTTTTACCAGAACTTTCAGGTCCGTAAATCTCAATCACTCTACCTTTAGGAAGTCCACCAACACCTAAAGCTAAATCAAGTCCTAAAGAACCTGTTGAAATTGCTTCTGTTGGAATAACTTCTTTATCTCCAAGTCTGATAAGAGTCCCTTTTCCAAAGGCTTTATCAATTTGTTTTATTGCTAAATCAAGTGATTTTCTTTGATTCTCATCCATTTCTTTTCCTAATTTTTTGGTTTATTTTATATTATTTGGGAATTTTAGCAAAAAAAATATAAATTATATATTTTTATTGCAAATTGTAATATTTTTTATATCAATTTGTGCTTGTTCATATGTTTCAATAGTACCAATATCTTTATGATAAAAATTATTTAAATAAGTATTAATCTTTCCTAAATAGTTTGGTATAACATCTAATGAAAAATCAAAATTATCTTTTTTATTTTTTTCTAGAAAATTCAAAATTGATTTATTACAAATATATACTGCTCCATTTGCTAAATTTGATGGAGGATTTTTCACTTTTTCATGAAATTTTACGACAATATTATTTTCGTCAAGTTCCACAATACCACAAGATTGAGGTGTGTCAGTTTCAAAAAGCATCATTGTAATATCACAAAAATCCTTTTTTATTTCATGTGCCATAAAAAAATCTTTAAAATTGCAAAAACATAAATTATCTGCATGAATAAGTAAAAATGAATCTACATCATCAAGATATTTTTTATTATTAAGTAGTGTTCCTGCTGTATTTAAAAGTTCTTTTTCATAAACTAAAGTAACCTTGTCTTTATATTTTGAATTTTCTACAAAATCTTCAACTTGTTTATTAAAATAGTGAGTATTAATTATAAACTCTTCAACTCCAGCATCTGTTAAATTTTCAAGCCAATATTGAAGTAGAGGTTTATTATTTATAGTAACTAAACATTTTGGAACATTATTAGTAATTGGTCTTAGTCTTGTTCCTAATCCTGCTGCAAGTAGTAGTGCTTTTTTCATTTAAAAAGTTAACTCCTTTAATACTTCATCTTTTTTTATAGGAATATTTCCTACTCTACTAACTTGAATTGCTGCTGCTAAAGAACCAAGATAAGCACTTTCCCAAATTGAAGCACCAACTGTTTTTGCCATTGAAGCACAAGTAATTAATGAATCTCCTGCTCCACTTACATCTTTAGCATTTTGATTTAACGCTACAATATTATCAGTAAGAAGTTCATCTTTTAAAGAATTATAAATCATAATTCCTTCACTTCCTAATGTAGTAAAAATATATTTAGGGTTTGATTTTTTTCTAAGCTCTTTTGATAATATAACTAATCCAGATTCAAAATCATTTAAAGATAATCTTATCTCTCTTTCTGTTGGAGTTACAATATCCATATTTTTAAATTTTGATATGTCTCCCACTTGAGAAGAACTTTGAGAATCTGCAACAGTTGCAATAGAATTTTTTAAAGCAAATTGTGAGATTTTATCAATCAAAGGTTTAGTTAATACTCCATATGAAAAATCAGAAAAAATTATCAAATCACAATGTTTGAAACTTTGTTCTATTTTTTTTATTATTTTAGATTCTAAATCTTTTGAGATATTATGTTGTTTTAGGTGATTAACTCTTAGTAATGTTTTATTTTGTGCTCTAAATCTTTGCTTTAAAGTAGTAGGTCTTGTATTGTCTTTATAAATAAAAGTATTAATATTTAATTCTTTCAAGTAGGATTTAGTAAATTTAAAATTTTCATCATCTCCTAAAACAGAAACATAAGATACATTTGCACCTAATGTTTTAGCATGACTTGCAACAATTGCAGCTCCACCAATAAATTTTTTATTTGATAATGGTGTTACAACTATTGTAGGATCTTCTTGGCTCATACCTATAGGATCGCAAGTAATATATTCATCAATTATCGTATCTCCAATTACTAAAACATTTAGATTAGAAAAATTGTTTACATGATTTCTTAGAGTTTCTGCTTTTATTTTATGTCTATTAATATATTCAGATGCATGTGTTATAAATGAATTATTTATCTCAAAATCTTTTTGTAGTAGATTTAAAGAAGAAAATCCTATTTCTCCTGATGTAAAAAGAAGTTTCCCTCCATAACTTTTTAGAATTTCTATTTCAGGATTTTGCATATTTTCATGCTCTTTCCCTTTTACAATAATCTCAGGTTTTTCTCTTTTTATATACTCTAAAACATTTTCAGATAATAAAAAAGCTTCATCAACATAACTTGTTGCTTTTATTGATTCTAATCTAATTTGTTCATTTAAAAGATTTGCTCTTTTATCAATTGAATCACTATTTACACCAACTATAAGGTAATCAGAACTCTCTTTTGCAAATTTAAGAAGTCTTAAATGACCTGGGTGTAGAATATTAAAGTTACCGTATACAAAAGCTTTTCTTTTTTTCATTTTTTTTCTTTATATAAAATTTAAATGATTAGGTGGAGTTCCTGATGGTTTTTCAAGTTTAATTTCACCTTTTTTATATCCGTCTAAAAACTCATTTACTTTATGTTGTAAACATAATGACCCACACATTGTTTGCGCATCAAAATTAGGTGAAGCTAAGTGATTCATTATTTCCCAATATTTGTCACTATTAACAATATCTTTAAATCGTTGTTGTGTAATATTTCCCATATGAAATCTACTATATCTTTCATTGAAAAGCATACCACAAGGTGCAATCAATCCTGACCCAGAAATTTGTATTTGAAATGGAGGACCATAACATCTTTGGTAACTTCTTTTTCCTTCAGCATTTATTTTAGACCATTTTACTGAAACTTGATATTCTTCATCACTATATGATTCAGCTTCTTCTAAAATATGAGTAAGTTCAGAATATTTCGAATAATCAACTCCCAGTTTTCCATCTTCACTATCACTTGTATGTTTTACAACTAGGTAATCAGGACGAATTTCCTTACCAATTTTAGCAAGAGGAATAACTTGATCTGCATCTTCTGGCATTAATACCATTTGCATACCAATAGTAACATCAAGATTATTTTTCTTTTTTATTTCAACCATATCTTTTATATTCTGTATAACTTGATGAAAATGGCTCTCTTTAACTCCCATAATTTCTGCATATCTTTTTGGTTCTCCTGCAGATATATTAACTCTTAAATATGTTAAGTGAGGAAGAATTCTTTCCAATGCTTCGTATCTTGTATTATATCCATGTGTTGCTGCTGCCATTGATATTCCAAGCTTAGAACCTTTTATTATTGTATGCTCGTATAAAGGAGATAAAGTACTTTCACCATCACTAACTAAAGATATTGCTTTTACTCCCATCTCTGAACAATCCTCTAAAAAAGCATCAATGTGCTCTTTTTTGATGTCAAATCTATCATTCTCTTGAAGTCTTGCATAACAAAAATGGCAACCATAATTACATGCTCTAGTTAATGCCATATCTATCGTAATAGGAGCAATTCTTTCTCCCTTTTCCCATTGTTTAATTCTATCTTGATGCCAATATATTTTTGTAGCATCTAAGATATATTTATTTTCTTTTTTTGTTTTCATCTGCTCTATCTTTTAAAAGTACTATAATCGGAAAATTTCCTAACTGTTCTCTTATATATGATTCATAAGATACTAAATAATCATAAACTTCATTTTTATTCATAAAAAGGTTTACTTCAATTGCTTGATTATTAACCTTGATTACTTCAAGTTTATCATCAAATTTTTTGCTTAATAGTTTTACTTGATTTAATTGTTCTTCATTTGAAATTTTTTTCCACTCAATTAATGAAGGAGATTCATATCTTTTATAATTATTTACATCTAACATACACAGGTCCTTTATACTCAAACATCTCTTTTATACTTTTAGGTAAATTATCTTTTGTTGGAGATAAAATTAGAAAATTTTTAAATATTTTCATCATATCGATATCATCATCATCCATACAATGGCTTCTTCCTAATTTTTCAAAGTAATTATTTGCTCCTACTCCTATTAATTTTACATTCATTGAATGTTCATTTAAATCATATCTTATTTGTTCATAAGCTCTCATAACTAAAAAAGGAACTTGTGAATAGACTATAGGTTTTAAACCTGCTAGAAACATACCTGCACTCATACTTATTGTAGCTTGTTCACAAATTCCTATGTTAAAAGCTCTATTTTTATGATTATCAAAATAATCATCTAAGACTGCAAATCCCATATCTCCAGCAAGAAGAGCCATTTTCTCATCTTTTTTGAAATATTTATATATCTCTTTCATTACATCTTGTTTTGAAGCTAATTCATTCATTTTCTATCTTTCCATATAAAACCATCTTCTGTGGGACATCTAAAGTGATGTTTTATAGAGTTTTCCATAAAATCTAATCCTTTACCTTTTATTGTATCACAGAATATTATTGAAAAGTTATTATTTGTTTTATTAAAAAAGTTATTATAAGAATTTTTAAGTTCTTCTATATTGTGTCCATTAATTTTTGAAAAATTGCAAGGATAGGCACTAAGAATATTACTTAGTTGTAGATTACTTAATCCTACATCACTTACTTTACTCATTGCTTGAAGATTATTTGCATCAATTATTACTAATAAATTATCAAGTTTATATTTAGAAGCAATATTTAAAGCTTCAAAATTACTACCTTCTTGCATCTCTCCATCACCTACAATACAAACAACTTTATTATCCATTTTTTGCATTTTAAAAGCTTGTGCCATACCCACAGCAATAGGTAATCCATGCCCTAAAGAACCCGTAGAAGCTTCAATCATATAATCTAAATTTTGAGTTAGACAACCTTTTATAGAAGAACCATTATAAAAGTTTTCTAGTTCATCATCAGGTAAAAATCCTAATTCATTTAAAATAATATAGTAAGCGTAAGCTCCATGCCCTTTACTAAAAATTAATCTATCTCTATTATTGTCTTTGGCATCTTTTAAATTATATTTAAAAAAATTTTCAAAAAGAACAGATAATATTTCAACACAAGATAAAGAAGGAGCTAAGTGTCCTGCTTTACTTTTACATGAAAATTCAATAGTTCTATTTCTTATATTTGTATTTGATAAGTCCATTTATACTCTTATTATAATTTTATCAGAATTTATTTCTTTTAATAAGCTTGTGCCTATTTTTTAAAATTTAGTATTATTTCCCTAAATATTTAAACCAGTCTTTTGTTGCTTCATTTATAGAACTTTTGTCCCAGATTGGAGCTTCTCTCCATTGTTCTATATTTTCAAGCATTATTTTTACACCTTCTTCAAAACTAACTTTTGGTTTCCAGTTTAGATACTCTTTTATTTTACTAATATCTGCATAAGTACAGTCAGGTTCTCCTGGACGTTTTGGTATATAAGTTTTTTCTCCACCTAGTAATTCAACTAAATAATTTATACTATAAGTATTGTCACTTCCTACATTAAAAATTTCATTTGTGTATTTAGATTTTGCAGCAGTAAAACATGCATTAACAACATCTGTAACAAAAGTAAAATCTCTAGTTTGCTCACCATCTCCTACAATTGTTAATGGTTTATTATTTAAAAGTTGAGCTAAAAACACTCCAAAAACTGCACCATATGTTCCACTTGTTCTATGTCTAGGACCATAAACATTGAAAAATCTCATTGAAACTATTGGCATATTATAAATTTGCCCCCAATGAAGTGCATACTCTTCTCCTACTCTTTTTGTGTGAGCATAAGGATATTCAGGTGCGATTGCAGTTGTTTCTGCTGTAGGATATGTATCAGGTATCCCATAGCAAGAACTAGAGGCTGCATAAACAAATTTTTTAAGATTTTTTGAACTTTTTGCTGCTTGTAAAATATTTATAGTTCCATCTACATTGGCTTTATGATATTTTAAAGGATTATTTATAGAAGGGACAATATCAGCAAGTGCTGCAAAATGAAATACATAGTCTACATCTTCAAAATATTTTTCTAAATTATTATCATAATCTCCAATATCTGCTTGAACAAATTTGATTTTATTTTTGTGATGATTGATGTTTTCTAATCTACCATTTGATAAATTGTCTATAATAGTTACTTCAAAATTTTCATTTATTAATAAATCAACCATATGAGAACCAATAAAACCTGCTCCTCCTGTAACTACTGCTTTCATATTATTTCCCTTTAAATAAAATTATCATGTGCATTTGGATTTTTTAATCTCCATAAATATCTGTTGACTTCATCCATTCTACAATTTACTCTACAATCTTTTATATCTAGTTCATTTTCTATAAAGTTAATACTTTCTTCTCTTTTTTTACTTTCCCATATATCTTGAAAACTTTTTTCTTTAATATTTCCATAACAAAATTTGTCATTACTTAAATGAGCACTGCATCCAAATACATCTCCATTTGTAGAGATATAACCCCAAAAGTAAGGAGTAGAATAGCATTTAGAATAGGGTTGTTTTTTCTCAATATATTTATTCATAGTATTTATTCTAAATATTACATTGAACTTTTCATCAGAAATTTTTTCTAAATTATCTTTTAAATGTAACATTTTAGTATAATCAATATTTTCATATTTTGTTGTATTACTATATAAATGTTGAGAATATGGTTTTATTACAAGATAATCTATCCCAATTTTTTTACATATTTCTGCAAGAATTATTGCTTCATCTTTATTTTCAGGAAGAAGAATTATCTGTACACCTATAGTACATTTTAAATTGTATTTTTTTCTATATTCTATTGCATACTCTAAATTAGAAATTACTTTATCAAAATCTTTTTGATTAGTTCTGTGAATTTCTGAATATGTTTTTGCAGTTCCTGCATTCAAACTAACTTTAATCCATGAACAATTTTCTATACACTTTTCTATAGCTTTTTTATTTAAAGGTACAAAATTTGTAGTTAAAGATGTATCAACACCAACAGAAGAAGAGTGCTCTACTATTAAATCTAAATCTTTATAAAGTAAAGGTTCTCCTTCTCCTGCAAACATTATACTTTTCACACCATTTTTTGCCATATTTGTAATAGTATCTTTTAAAGTATCAAATGGTATCGAGTTTTTTTGATAACCCATATAATCAACGCCACAAAATGTACATCTGTGATTACATCCACCATATGGCGATATTTCAACATATAATGGATAAATTGATTTTTTTTCTTCCCAATATTTTGAGGTAACCCATTTTGCAACTCTTATGGGATGTAACATTAATTTATGGGAATCAATAGAATAATTATCTGACATTTAATATCCTCAATCATTTTAAATAATTTTTATTTTTTAAAAAACTTATAATAGTTTTAACATTTTCTTCTATTGAACAATCATATCCCTTTAATTCTATATCAGGGTTTAAGGGTTTTTCATAAGTAGAACTAATGCCTGTAAAATTTTTAATTTCACCATTTTTTGCTTTTTTATATAAACCTTTTTTATCTCTTTGTTCACAAATTGCTAAAGGTGTATTTACAAAAATTTCAATAAATTCATTTTTACTAACTTTTTCTTTTGCTTCATCTCTATTTTTTATTAAAGGTGTAATAGCAGATACTATTGTAATTATTCCTGCATCAACAAATAGTTTTGCAATTTCTGAAATTCTTCTTATATTCTCATTTCTTGAATTTTCATCAAAACTAAGATCATTGTTTATACCTAATCTAACATTATCTCCATCTAAAACATAGGTGTGTAATCCCATATTATATAAATATTCATCAAGAGCATTTGATATTGTAGATTTTCCACTTCCACTTAATCCTGTAAACCAAAGGACAAAAGATTTTTGCTTTTTTAATTTAGATCTTTGCTCTTTTGATATTTTTATTGTTTCAGAAAAAATATTTTTTTTTATTTGCATTATAAATCTTTATTAGTCTAATAATTTTTTTAATTATAACAAGTTAAACCTATTATTTCTTTTTATTCATAATATAGTATATCTTCGAAACCCAATTCTTTTGCATTATCATATAAATCGGGAGCACTCTTTTTTATTATTTGTCTTATTTGTACTTTATGAAACTCTTTTAATAATGTTCTATTTTTACTTTTATTACCTTCTCTAAAATGAGAAGAACCCACTTCTTCTTTTTTAGCTTTTTCTTTCATAGCATTAAAACTACTTTTTTCTTCTATATCACTAAGTTCTTTATTTGATAAATTAATATTTAAGAAATTGGATATTTTTTCTATATTTTCTTTCTTGTTTTGAACCAAATCTTCATAATTTAATACAATACTTTCACAATTTTTAGAAGCTTTTAATATTTCATTACAATTTATAATTATTTCAGACATTCCATTCCATCTTAAGTTATTTTCATCGAAGCCTGTTATTATTAATGAAATTCCTTCATCAAAAGTAAATTGTTTTAAAAATTTATCTTTATTATTCCCTCTTCCTATATCAGAATCTATATTGTTATAAAAATGATAATAAATAGATATAACTAAATCATATATATTTCTAATTACAAATATTGTTTTAGTATTGTTTTCATTTAATTTATTAACTACTTCATTTGTTGGTATAATATGCCAACTATAAAAAGTGTTTTCTTTGAATTTTAATTGTTCTGCATTAAAATATTTATTTTCTCCAGGAATTATTTCAGGTTCAAAAAAGTCCATTTTTGTCATTAAAGATAAGATTCTTCTTGTTAACCATGTTCCCGTTTTTATTCCACTAATTAAAGCTATATTATTCATTTATTTCCCTTATGACTATAATTCATAATTTAAATTTTTATATTTTTCTTTTGCTTCATCAGATACAATTTTATCTATAGCCTCTAATTGCCAATCTTCAAAATTATTTTTTTGATTTTCTGCTGTTACAAAAACCTTTTCTTCTCCTCTAAATGGTGTATAAAGCCATGAGTAAATTAAGTCAAGATTTTTTTCATCAAATTGAACTCTATCATGAGATAGATAAGATACTATTTCATTGAAATAATCTTTTGAGTTTGCAATATCTTCCAATTTTACATGTTTTGTATCTGTATTTAGATCTTTCATCATATGATGATTTAAAAATGTTAAACCTCTATAAAATGCCCAAATTTCAACATTATCTTTTGTATATGGTCTTAGGTCTTTATAAAGTTCATGTTGAACAATATTCCATTCATGATCTAAAGGTTTTGTTTGTCCTGTCCCCATTCTCATATTTGTTGCTCTCCATCTTGTATAGAAAAATAACCATACATAAGGATGTCTTATAATATTTATCCATCTTACATCATCTTTGAATGCATCTTCTAAAGGTTTCATTTTATGTGCTCTATATGAGTAACAGTCTCCTACTGCTTGATAAGTTCTTCCAACATCTGAAATAAATTTAGTGAAAGATACTATATCTGGTCTTTCAGATCTTGACCTTTCATTAAAGTATTTAGGTCTAGAACCTTCATTTGCAATATATACAAACATTTCTGGATGAACATTTAAAGCTTTACAGAACCAACTATACCAGTGGTCTCCTGCATAACCTTGTGATGTTACATAAAATACATGTGAATCATGATTTATAGTTGACATTATTTTAACTCCTTTATATCATTTAATATTGTTTGAACTCTATGTACCCATAAATGTTCTTTTAAAACTTTTTTATATGCATTCTCTTTTATATCAATAATTAAGTTTTTATTTTTAAATTTGTTAAAGTCTATATTATTAGAAAAAAAGTTTACTTTAATAAAATGAATATTTTCTTCAAATCCAATACTTTCCCAAACTTGACCAAAACTATTTGGAACTTCACACGCTGCTACACAACATTTTGCAGCCATTGCATCAAAAGTTCTAAAATGTGGATAATTGCCATCATGTAATAATATATTACTTTTTGATAATTCTTCATTAATTCTTTTTGGAGAATCTAAAAATCCTCTATAAAAAGTTTTAAACTCTTCATAATTATTCCAATTTTGTGTACCAAAAATAGACGTATTAAAAGATTTATTTTTACAAAAAGCATAAATAAAATTTTTTCTTCTTACTTGTCTAAAAGTTCGTGAAGTTATATCATATTCCAACGTTTTATCTATTTCTTCATTCAGTAAAACATTTTTTTGTTTTAAAAAATCATGACAACTAACATTAATATTCTTATTCATTATATAAGATTCAAGAATTGGTAGAATATCTTTGAATTGTATCTTTTTATTATGAATGTAACCAATTTCTCTTTCAAGTTCATTTTTATTCCAAGGATTAGGAATGTGTCCTAAAAATAAAAAATCATTAGCTTTTTCTTGATTTTTTAAAGGATAATAAATTTCTTTTGATGTGGCAGGAGGTAAAAATAAAACATTTTTATTAGAACTATTTTCTAAAAAAGGTCTTACCCAGCTTTTTGTCCAACAATATAAAATATCACTGCCTTCTATATCTTTATGTTTTCTACCCCAAAAATCAACTAACCAGCAAATATGTATAACATCTTTTGGAAATTTTTTTATTTCATTTTTACATCTGTTCATTTCAAAAACAAAATATGGTTTTATGTCATCTATTTTTTGTAATAACTCTTTTTCTTCTAATAATGAGTATCCACCAATAACTTCTAAACCAGCTTCCTCAAAACCATTTTTAATTTGTTTATATAGATTTGTATAAAAAGTAGAATTACTTGCTAAATAAAGTAAAACTTTTTTCATATTTTATTCCACATGAGTATTTTTTCTTTTTGTATGCCATTTGAAATTAGTAGATTATATGCTTTTTCATATTCAACCCATGGATATATTATAAAAGATTTATTTGAATATTTTAAAATAGTTTCTTTTGAAAGTTTTTCTACTTTAGAGTTTAAAAATTTATCTCCTATTCTGTATTCTCTTGAGTCTAAGACACCATTAACTGATATATTAAATAAGTTTGTATCATCTTTTATTGCACTAAAATATCTATCAATTGCTGGCATTACGACTATATTCTTATTTTTTTTAATAAAATTTTTTAATTTACTCTCAAATAATTTAAACTCTTTTGATATGTGTGGAATTTGTTTTGGGAGTAAGTGATGTTTACTTCTACAATTTGGACAGACAAGGTTTATTCCTAAAAAACCATAAAAAGATTCTTTATTTTTAAAAAGATTTTCTTTATTAAATGGAAATGGAAAATTCTCATATTCACTTTCATAGTTACATGTTGGACAAGAAACTTTTAAATATGAATGTTTAGAGTCAATATCTTTTGCTTCTATTATTTTTGTAAGAACTTTTCTATGATTTTTATCATTAATTTCTTTTAACATAGAATATCTTTCTATATATTCTTTATCTGAGAAATTTGTTAAATTAAT
The DNA here is from genome assembly GCF_004116725.1 of Arcobacter sp. CECT 8986. NCBI lineage: Bacteria > Pseudomonadati > Campylobacterota > Epsilonproteobacteria > Campylobacterales > Arcobacteraceae > Arcobacter > Arcobacter sp. CECT 8986. The sequence continues at coordinate 53,164 of NZ_PDKG01000008.1, forward strand.
TGGTGAATTCCACAAATATTTTGAGGTATTAGCAATATCCTTGATAAATTGAACTCTATCATTGATTAAGTTTTTAGAGAGTGCTATATTATGAAGCACTGTTCCTGGATAAGGAAGTACCATTGACCAATCACTAAAATATAATTTATTTTTTTCTTGAAATTTTAGTGAGTCTTTTATTGTCTCTTCCGTTTCTGCTGGATCTCCATATAAGAAGTTACCTTGAATTCCTATTTTTGCTTCTCTTGTAAGTTTAATGGCATTTTCAATTTGTTCAGCAGTAATTTTTTTTTGCATACTTTCAATTACTTTATTACTTCCACTTTCTATTCCATAAGATATTTCAATACATCCTGCATCTTTCATTGTTTTTAACATTTCTAAGTCTATTTGGTCTACTCTTAACTGGCACATAAATGAAATATTTAACTTTTTTATCTTCTCACAAAATTCTATTACTCTTTTTTTATTTAATGAAAATAATTCATCATAGATAAGAAAGTGTGTAATTTTATATTTTTCTTTTAATCTTTTAATAAATTCTGTTGCATAGTCTACTGAGTGTTTTCTATATTTACCCATTCCTGAATGGTAGCAAAATGTACATTTAAATGGGCATGATCTACTTGCAGAAATAGGAATATATTTTCCTACAAAAGGATCTACTTTATGGTGACTCCAAATTTCTCCAGATTGAATATCTATAAATTTATCAATTTCCATTTTTTCATAATCAGGGAATGGAAGTTCATCTAATTCATTTATTGAATATGATTCATTATTTTGATATTCAATTTCTGATCTATTAAGATTAAATGACCAACTTCCTTTTGGTAAAGGTTTTTTAATGTCTGCAATATGATATAAGAGTTCTTCAAATATTAATTCACCTTCACTAATTATCATATAGTCAGGTTTAATTTCTTTTATTACTATTTCACTTTCACATGCTGTAATTCCTCCACCTAAAACTATTTTTGCATCAGATAGACAACGTAGTTTTTTTATGAGGTATTCAATTTGTTCAAAAGCAATAGTTAACCCCCCAATACCAATTACATCATACTTCTTTGATTTTAATAGGGTAGATACTTTTTCTAACCCTTTTTCTAATCCATAGTTATTCATATTTATGCCATCTATTTCAAAACCTTTTTTTTCTAAGTATGAACATAAATATGCCATTCCTATGGGGAAATACATAGTATTTGCTGAATTTATATAAGTTGGAGCAATTAATAATATTTTTGGGAGTTTCATTTAAAAACCTTATTCAAATTTATATTTTTTTGATAAGTAAATTTTTTTCTAAAAGTTTTTATATTTTTACACAATAGATTATATTCTTCTTGTGAAATTTTAAGTTTTTTATTTAAGTTTTTCAAATCATTGTTATTAAATACTATTCCTAAATTATATTTTTTTACTAATTTTGCCATTGAGTTAAACTTTTTATTTATAAGCATTGGAATTCCTGCTTCTAAATAAAATGCAAATTTACTCGTTACTGCATATTTATAAAGGTTGTGATTTTTCCCTGATGTCTCCAGTTCAAAAAAGCCAAAGTGGTATTCATCTAAAATTTGTGAATTCAATTCTTTACCTTTTAGAATATTAAAATTTCTATTTATTTTATCTTCATATATAAAGTCTAAATATAAATTATTAGAATGATTATAAAAAGTATCATATATTTTAGGAGGCAAAACAAAATCAATATTAATTTTTTGTTTTGTTAATTTTTTAATTGACCTTAAATGAGCTTTTCCTGGAAAATATTCTTCTGCATAGCAAGTAGGAGGTATCTTCCCTGCATAGACTAATTTTATATTTTTCTTATATTTGATTTTTGGTTTATTGTTAAAGTTATCTTTATTGCAATACTCAGGAAAAAACTTGAATTTATTTTTCTTTGTATTATACTTTTTTGCCCATAATTTTGATTGTTCTTTTGTAAAGTGTGAAAGAATATTATTACAATTTTTAAAAATATAATCTATACTTTCATAATCTTTATTATCTGGAAATAGATATTCATAAACTTCTTTTTCTGCAAAGTTCCAGTCTTTTATATTAATTAATACATTGTCAAAAGTTTTTACAAGTGTTGCTGCAAAGTAATAAGCACCCATCCAACTTCTATGAAAAATAAAATCATAATCTAAAGATTTTATTGTCTTAAAGATTTCTTCTTCATCTTTTACTTTATAAATATTTATAAAATCTTGTAGGTTTTTATTGATTTTTACATCTTCTATGTAGATTAAAGAGATTTTGATATTTTTAAAGTTTTTAAGCCACTTCATAATCCTTAATAATGAAAAATCTTGTTTTTTAAATCTTCCATTTGGAGGAATTAAAATAAAGTGTTTATTTTTCAGCATGTATTTCCTCTAAAACAGTTTTTTCAATTTTTTTTACTAGATTTACATATGAAAATTCTTCTATTAACTTTTCAGAAACTTTTACTTTCGGTTCTTCTTTTAGTATTTTGAATAGTTCCTTAAGGTTTTTGAATAATATAAGTTCTTCCTTATATGATTCTTCTTCACATATATAGTTTTCTGAACAATCATAAACTAATGGAGTGCAATGACTTGCTACTGATTCTAAAGTTCTTTGTTGTATTGTATAACTAGGATGTGTAACTATTGCATATGTTGCACTATTATATACTTTAGAAATCTCTTCCCCATAGTTTAATACACCTTTATAATAAGGTTTTAGTTCTTCATACTCTTCCCATCCCCATCCATAAATTTCAAGTTCATAATCTATATTTTCTTTAACCAATTCAAGTAATGTGAAATCTCTTACGATTAAAGGAATAGCATAATTATTAAAATAAGCAATAGGACATTTATGTTTTTTAGCTAAAAATTTAATCTCTTCTAGATAAAATGTCCCTCTATTTTTATATATATCTAAAAGATCTTTTAAAATTTCTTCTCTTCTCCTATCTGATATTAATTCTTTATTTTCACCAATACTATTAAGGTAAGGAGTCAAATTGTCTTTATAAGAGCCTCCAATAAATACTATCTTTTTCTCTTTTTTTATCTCTTCTCTTTTTTTATAAATTGAAGTGTCAATACAAAAGTTTTGAAGTGAAATATTTTTTGCCCCTTTTTTTTCCAAAGCATATTTTATTCCAGGAATAAGACAATAAATATAATCTCTTTTTCTTTGATTTAAAGGCTCTTTATTTGTTACTATTTCCATAGTATCTTGAAACCAAACAAAATTAAAAACATCTTTATGTAAAAATGAATTATATGTGTGATTTATATTAAAAGTAATATGTGGTTTAAACTCATCAATTTTATGATAATAAATAAGATAATCCATTGCTTGCATATCATCTTCTTGAATTAAGTAGCAAACTTCATATTTACCTGTTTGTTCAAAAGCTTTTGCAATATTTTTAGATATGTGTTGCATAACAGTAGTTGCTTTGTTTGCTGGGATAAATACTCTTAGTTTTTCATCATTAAAATCAGGCTTATATTCTTGTATTTGTTTTTTATAAATTTCTGTTAAAGCTTCTCTTTCTTGCTCTACTTGAGTTAGAACACTTGTAAAGGCATTTGTGAACTCTTTTCTCTCTTCTTGAGAAATTTCTATATTGTCATAGTTTAGTTTTGTAGGTCTTCTATTTTTTGTAGTTACAAAGTAGTTATAAACATTTTCAAAAGGTACAAAAATACAGTTAGAAGGTGCATTTTCTAACTCTTCTTGTGCATTATAATAACAAATTTGGTCAAATTTAATTCTAGGGTTTTGTCCAATAATTTTATTGTTTTTTTTGGCTTCTTTTAGGGCTTCATTTGCATCCAAAAAATATGTATCAAAATATTGCATTATTTATGCCCTTTTTCAAAATAAGAGAATAAAATATGATTAAGTATCATGTGTACATCTTCAACTATTCCATACTCACCATTGCTAGTTTCAACATGAATCTTTATATCTGCTAGATTTTTTAAAACTCCACCTTCAAAGCCACTAAAACCTACAATTATTGCACCTTGACTTTTAGCATATTCAACTGCTTTAATTATATTTGCTGAGGTACCACTGCATGATATTGCAATTAGAATATCATTTTTCTTTATAATCTCTTTTAATTGCATATAAAAAACATTTTCAAAACCAATATCATTTGCTAATGCAAAATTTACAGCAGAGTTATCTGCTAAGCTAATTACATCTAGATTAAGTCTATTTCTTCTTTTCAATCCCACGCTTAAATCATTTGCCATATGTGAAGCAGTTGCAGAACTTCCTCCATTACCAATTATGAATACTTTACCCTTTGTTGAACTTAATAACTTTTGTAATTCTTCTAAACAATCTAAGTTTAAATTGTTTAATGTTCTATATAAAGTATCGATGTACTCTTTCGTAAATTCCTTAAACTCCATTTTTTTCCTTTACCTTATTAAGAAGTCTATAAACTCTCTAACAGCGCCATTACCACCATTTTTAGATAGAATTATTATACTTTGCAATTCTTTGATTTGGCTTATCGCATTTGCTGGACAAGCTGATATACCAACATTCTCAAGAAGTTCTTTACAGTTTATATCATCTCCTATATAAGCTACTTCATTAAGTGTAATATTCTCTTTTTTGCAAATTTGTTGGGCAACTTCAAGTTTACTCATATGCTCAACACCTTGATATAAGTAATCTACTTTTAATTTTTTTGCTCTATTTTCTACAATTTTTGTATTTTCACTTGTTATTAGACCAGTTTTTATGCCTTTTTTTCTTAAAAGTTCAAATCCTTTTCCATCGTGAGTATTAAACTTTTTAAGTTCATTTCCATTCATATCATAATACATTCCTGCATCAGTTAATGTTCCATCAACATCAGATAAAAATAATTTAATTTTTTTCTTATTTTGATTTTCGTTTTTTAAGATGTGTTCTTTCATATAAGCTTCTGCAATATGCCAATCTAAAGGTTCATCTATTTCAATAGATGTATAATCATTCATAATATATAAATCAATATCTCCAGATAATCTATTTTTATCTTTTAAAATATTCTTTACTTTATTTATATAAAAAGCACCATTTTCTAAATAAAAACCTTCAAAGTCTTGTCTTCTTGGTCTATTCTTATAGTCATAATTTATTGAAGTTCCATCTTTTTCCCAAAAAAATCTTTTTTCTTCTACTACTGTAAGTAATGAATCTTTTTTTGAACTTTTTAATTGAGTTATTGCATTATCAAAATCATAGCTTTGCGTAATTGGAGAAGTTGCTTGTACCAATAAAAAATAATCATCATCTTTTTGTTTATGTTTATTTAAAAATTCGAGCATTACATCTTCTGTTGCAGATGTATCTTGGGCATTTTTTGCTTCTCTTAAATATATTATTACTTTTTTGAAGTTAAAGTTTTCAACTGTTTGTATAACTTCTTGGCAGTCTGTAGCTACATAAACTTTATCAATATATTTTGATTCTTCAATTGCTTTTAAATTCCAATAAACAAGAGGTTCCCCACAAAACTCTTTAATATTTTTAAAAGGAATTGATTTGCTTCCACATCTAAGTGGTATAAAGGCTATATTCAATATTATTCCTTAATTATAAATGATGGTGTTAATCCAAGAGGAAGTTTTTGTATAGACTCTTTTTTATCTTTAAAAAAGTCATCAACGGCTTTAGTTTCGCCTGGAAAAGTTCCATAATCATCAAAAATAATAACACCGCCTTTTACAACTTTTTCATACATAGTGTCTAAAATAGTAGTAGCAGGTTCATAAACATCAGTATCTATGTGAAGTAGGGCGATTTTTTGATGAGGGTTCTCTTTGCAATATTTTGGGACTGTTATATTGATATCACCTTTTATAAGTTGATAATTTTCAATATTTTTATATTTCATTATTTTTTGCATTTCTTCAATTTCAATACTTTGGCTACCTGCACTTTTTAAAAAGTTATCAAGATACTTTTTATCATCATTGAAATTTGTCTCTGGAAATACTCCAAATATGTCAAATCCTATTAATCTTCTTGATGTTCTGGCTTCCAATAAATCTCTAAAGTGTGCAAATCTAAAAAAAGAATTTCCTTTGAATATTCCACATTCAATAACATCTCCAGGAAGATTGATAATTCTTTTATAAAGTTCATAATGTGCCAATAACTTACTAAATCTAGATTCAGTTGATGTTGCATAAAACCCATTTTCATATTCAAACATTTTTTTTGTTTTAAAGTTATTTAATTTCATTTTTTACTTTCTATTTTTTAATTTATCTCTTTGGATTTGTTCAATTTCTAATATTTCATCTTTTTTAAATGTTAAAGCTTCATAAGTAGCATTTAAATTTCTTACAAGTTTTCTAAGACCATCTTGTTCAAGTGATGCAGCATGGTCTGTACCTTTCCATGTTCTATCTTTAGTAAAGTGTCTTTCAATCCATCTAGCTCCTAAAGTGTAAGCAGCAATATCAAGTGCTATTCCTAAATGATGTCCAGAAAAACCAATTTCATTAACTCTATTTTGATAATTTTCATATAACCAATTAATTTCAAGTAGTGCCACATCTTTTGCAGGAACTGGATATCCAGAAGTACAAGAGTAAATTAATAATCTAGTTTTTGCTTGGTCTGTCTCTTCAAAAAATTTAACAATCTCTTCTACTTCTTCTTTACTTGTCATTCCTATTGATAATTGAACTTGACCTTTATATTCATCTCTTAAAACTTTTAACATTTTAAAGTTATTATTGCAAGCAGAAGGAACTTTTAAAAACTCTGGATTAAAAGTTATCATCTCTTTTGCACTTGTTACATCCCAAACTGATGTTGAGTATACAATTCCAATTGAATCACAATAATCTTTCAATTTTGAGTGTTGTTCTTTTGTAAATTCTAAATATTCTCTATGTGCTCCATAAGTATTTCCATAAGAGTTTTCTGGTACTGGATGTGGGGCATTGTATTGTTCTTCTGTTAATAACTCTTTATTATTTCTTTTTTGAAATTTTACATATTTTGCTCCTGCTTCTTTTGCAAGGTCAATTAACTCTTTTGCAATTTCAAAATTCCCCATATGATTGCAACCAATTTCTGCAATTACTTTAGGCTCTTTATAATCAAAATTAAAACTCACTTTTTATCCTTCCATATTTATCTTCATATCTTATAATATCATCTTCACCAAAATAATCTCCAAGTTGAACTTCTGCAAAGATTAGATTCTCTTTTGTTGAGCTATTTATTATTTTATGTTTACATCCAGTTGGAATATAGATATATCTTCCTTGTTCTACTTTTAGTGTAGATTCTTCTAAGATTATCTTACCTTCACCTTTTATAATTATCCAGTGTTCTTCTCTTCTTTTATGTTTTTGCAAACTAAGTTCACCTTGAGGGAAAACAGTGATAATTTTTGATTGTACATGTTGGGCTAATAAGGTACTTTTATAAAATCCCCAAGGTCTAGGAAAAACTTCAAAATCAAGTTCATTTTCATATACATTTGGTAGTTTTTGTAAATCATACTCTATATCTTTTAAAAGCATTACATGAAACTGTTTTTTTGAAACTATATTTATAAGTTTCATATCTTTAGATAATATTGGTATATAATTTATCTTTTCAGATTTAAATAAATCAAAAAGTAATGTAAAGTTTTCATCTTCAAATATTTTAATAAAGTCTTTATTGTATGGAATATTTTCAAGAAGATTAGATTTTTGTATAAGTTCTCTTCTTATATCACCTTCTGTTGTTATTCCTATCACTTTTTGCTTTTCATTGATTACTACTAAAAAACCTTTTTTATTTTTATCAATTTGTTTAAGAGCTTCTAAAATAGAAGATGATTTAAGTATTTTGAACTTTTCTAAATTCATATTTTAAACCTCTATAACATTATTCTTTATATTTTTTAGTAATGATATTAGGGTATTTGCCCAAACTCTTTTTAAATTATCTAAAAACTCTTTTGAATTTAGATCTTTTTGTGTAAGATGAAGTGTAAAATTGATAAAAGAATCTACTAAATCTAAGAATTTGAAAAATATCTCTATAAACATCTTTTGTGATAGTTTTTTTATTTGTTTAAAACACCAAATAGTTAAATCAATTTTTTCTTTTATTAAATCATCTTTTGTTTTGATTCTCAAATTTGAGAATTTTTTTGTTTTTTGAATCATAGAATTAATTATAGATAAGTCATCTTTGAAGTCTATATTTTCAAGTGGAGCTGAAATATCATCTATAAGCTCTTTATTAAAGACTTTTTCTTCAAAATTATTTACTTCAATATCTTTAAAGTTTTTAGGGGTAAACCCTTCAAAATATGCTCCTTCTGAGATATTAAATATTTGTAAATCTTCATCATATGATTCTTTAAACTCTTTTAAAAAGTTTTCGTAAGAGTATTTAAATTGAATTAATTCTCTATTTGTTTTAACTGTTTCTTTTAGGTTACCTTTTGTGTGTATTATATCACTTTGAGATACAATTCCTTTCTCTTTTAAATATTCTTGATCTTCAATAGAATCAATTTGTATTTTTGTTTTATCATCAGAGTATCTACTTCCACTTTCTTGATTAAAAGCAGCATCACTTCCTGCAAGATATACTTCATTTGCTCCTAAGAATAGACTTATTGCAAAAGAGAATGTCCCTACATTTCCAAATGAAAGATTAAAATTAGATTCTTCTGAAATACTATATGGTTGAATAAAATATAAGTTTTGATTTTTTAGTTTTTTTATTAAATTTTCATGTTGTTGAGAAGCAAATATTAAAGCACTATCTTTTATAAAGTTCATATCTTCTAAATCAAAAAAAGTTGTTATAACTTCTTTTGGATCAATTGATGTAATTATATCAGGTTTGATACCAAACTTTTCAAGTTTTCTTAATATTATGTCAACACATACAATTACAAATTTGTGTTGATTTTTTTGAATCCATTCCATATGTTTATCAATAGATGGTCCTCCACTAATAATTAAGACCTTTTTATTTTTTAATGGTTTGTTCTCTGTTAAAAGAGTGTTTTTTAAAAAAGGATAATTTTGTTTTATTAGATTTACTGTTCTTGAAACAACATTTAGAACTTCTTTATATGAAAATAATGTTGCTTCATTTATTGCAAAATGTTCAATTAATAAATCTAAATTTTCTTTATCTCTTGTTGAGAATAGTTGATGTTTTATATTATAGTTAGTCCAGCTATTAGATAACTCAAATTCAGAAAAAGATGATTTTTTTTCATCAGTAGATTCATCAATAGATAAAATTAAAGTTCTATTGTTTTGTGTAAAAGTTGCATAGTCTATTGTAAATAATGAGAGTCTAAAAATTTCTAAATTATCTTCTACTATTAATGTAGAATGAGCATTTATTTTATTTTGGATTTCAGTCATATGAAAACCAAGTCCCGTACCTAAGTAGGCTATTTTAAAAATTTTTGAAAACTTGATATTTGAAAAATCTATTTTTTTATTTAAATATTGAACAAAAGGTGTTAATTCTCCTAACCCCTCAACTAAGGCAAATTCATTTTGATATGGATTGATTTTAAGTAAATTTAATGAGCTATTTTGAGTGAAATCAAATTTTTCTTTTCTTAACTCAGCTTCAATTAAACTATTAATTCCATATATAAATTCATTTGTTTCTAGATTTAATATATCTAAATATCCTTCTTCTTTGTACTCAATAGAATATTTTTCTTTATATGTATTATTTTCAATATTTTTTGATAGTAAATCAACTTTTTCAAAAACTTTTTTGTGGTATCTTTTTAGGAAGTCCATATTTTTTAAATATAACTTTACAAGGGATAAATTAAGTTCTTCTAAGTGGTTTTCCATTATAAACAAGCCTTTTTCTTTAATAATAAATTTTACTTTAATTTTGCAAAAAATGTTGTTAAAGATAAATACTTTTAGGTAATCCCTAAAAGTATTTACACCCTATAGCTTTTAAGATTATTGTAATAACCTCGAAACATTTTGCTGTATAGCATTTGCTTGAGTTATTGCATAAGTACCAGCTTGAGCAATAATATTTTGTTTATTAAAATTTGTACTCTCTTGCGCATAATCAACATCTCTAATTACTGATTCTGCATTTAATATATTAGTTTTTTGTGTCATTTGATTTCTAACTGCTGATTCTAACTGAATTTGAGTAGACCCATATTCAGCTCTCCAGCTATTTAGTTTATCAATGGCACTATCAATTGCAGAAGTATAAGTCCTCGCCAAATTTGCTGTGATTACACTTGAGTTTGCAACTTCAGTTTTAAGATTTGATAATCCTAATCCAGAAGTATTAGACTGAATCCCAGAATTTGTAGAAATTGTATCTGCTGCATTTTCGCCAACTTGAAATATTAAAGAACTTCTTGCATTAGTATCTGAAGAACCAGCTTGCAATAGTGATGTACCAGCATAACTTGTTTGAGAAGCAATTCCATTTAATTGATTTAGTAAAATGTTAATATCTTTTTCAACTGATTTTTTACCTTCTGCTGATGTAGAATCAGTTGCTGATTGAATCAGTTTGATTTTAACAGTATTCAAAATACGCGATTGCTCACCCATTGCTTTATCTGCAATTTGAGTTAAAGATATAGCTGAATTACCATTTGAAATTGATTGATTAATAGCATGTGCTTGTGTCCTCAGTTTATCAGCTATTGCTAATCCTGCCCCATCGTCACTAGCTTTGTTAATCCTTAAACTTGTACTTAATTTTTCTAAAGAGCTACTTAATTTATTATTTATACTTATTGCACTTTCTTGCGCTTGCAAGGAGGCTACATTCGTATTTATTCTCATAATAAATAGCCTTTACACTATAAAATTACCCAAATTATGGGAACATTAAAATTTCTTGTATTATCAAGCATAGAGTAAAACTCTTCGGAAATCCATTGATACCTATAGAATTAAGATTTTTATAATAGAAAAATATTTGAAGAAAATAGTCTTTATATTATAAAAAACTAATACTTCTAGGCATATTGCCTAAAAGTATTAAATTCTATACTATTATTTTATTAATAGCTTTTCAGACTATTGAAGTAGTCTAAGAACGTTTTGTTGTGATGCATTAGCTTGACTCATTGCATAAGTACCAGCTTGAGAGATTATATTTTGTTTATTAAAATTTGAACTCTCTTGTGCATAATCAACATCTCTAATTACAGATTCTGCATTTAAGATGTTTGTTTTTTGCGTCATTTGGTTTCTTACTGCTGATTCTAATTGGTTTTGAGTAGAACCGTAGTCTGCTCTCCATCCATTTAATTTATCAATCGCACTATCAACTGTAGATAAATACGTTCTTGCAGTTGCTGCTGTAACTGCTGTTGAGTTAGAAACTTCAGTTTTAATAGAAGTCAACCCTAATCCACTTGTATTAGCTTGAACACCAGCAGTTGTAGCAATAGTATCACCACTTGTTTCACCCATTTGGAATGTAAGTGAACTTCTTGAACCAGTACCTGTATCTGCTTGTAATAGTTTAGTACCATTATAATTTGTTTGACTAGCAATATTATTTAATTGATCTAACAATTTATTAACATCTTTTTCAATTGATTTTCTACCTTCATCAGAAGTAGTATCAGTTGAAGCTTGAACAAGTTTTGTTTTAATAGTATCTAAAATACTAGATTGTTCTGCCATCGCTTTATCAGCAATTTGTGTTAATGCAACTGCTGAGTTACCATTAGAAATTGATTGACCAATTGAACTAGCTTGAGTTCTTAATTTATCAGCAATTGCTAAACCTGATGCATCATCACTTGCTTTATTAATTCTTAAACCTGAACTTAATTTCTCTAAAGAGCTGTTTAAGTTATTACTTGTTAATGTTGCGCTTTCTTGTGCTTGTAAAGAAGCAACGTTTGTATTAATTCTCATAATAAATCCTTTTTATTATTTAAAAAGATTTACCCATGATACGGGAGCCTGAAACATTCTTGTATGACCAAGCATAGAATCCAATTCTTCGGAATCCATTGACCCCTATACTAAACTATAGTTCCAAATCCCGCAAACTCTTTTAATACAATTACAAAGTGTTAGTTAAAGACTTTTAACTTATTGTAAAAGTCTTGTAACATTTTGTTGTACTGCATTAGCTTGACTCATTGCATAAGTACCAGCTTGAGCAATAATATTTTGTTTATTAAAGTTTGCACTCTCTTGAGCGTAATCCACATCTCTAATTACAGATTCTGCATTTAAGATGTTTGTTTTTTGTGTCATTTGATTTCTAATAGCTGATTCTAACTGGTTTTGAGTAGAACCGTAGTCTGCTCTCCATCCATTTAATTTATCAATCGCGCTATCAACTGTAGCTAAATAACCTCTTGCTGTTCCTGCTGCAACTGCTGTTGAGTTAGAAACTTCAGTTACAATACTTGTTAATCCTAAACCACTTGTATTAGCTTGAACACCAGCAGTTGTAGATATAGTATCGGCACTTGTTTCACCCATTTGGAATGTAAGTGCACTTCTTGAACCAGTACCTGTATCTGCTTGTAATAGTTTAGTACCATTATAGTTTGTTTGACTAGCAATATTATTTAACTGATCTAATAATTTATTAATATCTTTTTCAATTGATTTTCTACCTTCATCAGAAGTAGTATCAGTTGAAGCTTGAATTAGTTTTGTTTTAACTGTATCTAAAATATTAGATTGTTCAGCCATCGCTTTATCAGCAATTTGTGTTAAAGATACTGCTGAGTTACCATTAGAAATTGATTGTCCAATTGAACTAGCTTGAGTTCTTAATTTATCAGCAATTGCAAGACCTGATGCATCATCACTTGCTTTGTTGATTCTAAGACCTGAACTTAATTTTTCTAATGAACTGTTTAATCTGCTATTTGTTAATGTTGAAGATTCTTGTGCTTGTAAAGAAGCAACGTTTGTATTAATTCTCATAATAAATCCTTTTTTATAAGATAAAAAGATTTACCCATGACACGGGAGCCTAAAGATATTTCTTGTGTTACCAAGCATAGAGTTTTAACTCTTCGGCATCCATTGATACCTATAATTTTTATTAATTTTATTTTTTACTAATTTTTTGAATAGCTTCTATAGTTTTTATATTGCTATTAACTCTTCTTTTCATATTATTTTTTTTAATATGTTTTTCTAGAATTTTGCTATACTTAACATAATTTCTAGAACCTTTTTCAAAAGTACATAACTTTTTTTGGATTTTTAAAATGTTATCCGGTATAGAAATTTGCTTTGTCATTTTAAGTCTCCTTCTTTTAAGTTACATAAGAATTATGACACACCAATTCTTAAAATTAGCTTAAATTTAAGAAAATTATAAAAAAAGCCCAAACTTTCGTTCAGGCTCGTTTTTATGGTATTCGTAGGGTAAAAAATATATTAAAAAATTGACTATTGTAACAATCTTAATATATTTTGTTGTACATTATTAGCTTGACTCATGGCAAATGTACCTGCTTGAGAGATAATATTTTGTTTATTAAATGTAGCACTCTCTTGAGCGTAATCAACATCTCTAATTACAGATTCTGCTGCTTTAATATTTGTTTGTTGAGTCATTTGGTTTCTAATAGCTGATTCTAATTGGTTTTGAGTAGAACCGTAGTCCGCTCTCCAACTATTTAATTTATCAATCGCACTATCAACTGTTGTTAAATAACCTCTTGCTGTTCCTGCTGCAACTGCTGTTGAGTTAGAAACTTCAGTTACAATATTAGTTAATCCTAAACCACTTGTATTAGCTTGAACACCAGCAGTTGTAGCAATAGTATCATTTGCAGTCTCACCCATTTGAAATGTAAGTGAAGTTCTTGCCCCAGTACCTGCAGGTCCCATATCTGCTTGTAATAGTGCTGTACCATTATAGTTTGTTTGACTAGCAATATTATTTAATTGTTCTAATAGTTTTTTTATGTCTTTTTCAATTGATTTTCTACCTTCATCAGAAGTAGTATCAGTTGAAGCTTGAATTAGTTTTGTTTTAACCGTATCTAAAATATTAGATTGTTCAGCCATCGCTTTATCAGCAATTTGTGTTAAAGATACTGCTGAGTTACCATTTGAAATTGACTGTCCTAAAGAACTAGCTTGAGTTCTTAATTTATCAGCAATTGCAAGACCTGATGCATCATCACTTGCTTTGTTGATTCTAAGACCTGAACTTAACTTCTCTAAAGAAGTAGTAAGTTTTTTATTAGTGTTTGTGTTTGCTTCTTGTGCCATTAAAGAAGCAGTATTTGTATTAATTCTCATATTTACCCTTTTATCAATACTTTCATTATCTTTAAATTTTATCTAAGCTAAAATTAAATTTTGTTTAAGATTACACCACTTTCTATATGCATAGTGTAAGAAAACTGGTCAAAAATAGCAAATTTTTCAATTTTATGTGTTTTTGTTAACTCTATTAAATCTCTATGTAGAGTTTCAGGATTACATGAAATATAAATAATTTTGTCAAAATCTTTTATAAGATTTGTAGTCGTTTCATCAAGTCCAGCTCTTGGAGGATCTACAAAAACTGTTGAAAAATTATAAGATTTTAAATCAACATCTTTAAGTCTTCTAAACTCTCTTTTTTCTTTTAGTGCTTCAACAAACTCTTCACTACTCATTCTTATAAAATCAATATTATTAATTGAATTTAATTCACAGTTTTTTAATGCAGATTTAATTGATGTTTTTGATATCTCAGTTGCTAAAACTTTATTGAATTTTTTCGATAAAGGAATTGTAAAGTTACCTCCACCACAGTATAACTCACATAAATCAGTTTCTAAAGTTTCAAGATTTGATAAAACCCACTCAATCATTTTCACATTTACATTTGTATTTGGTTGAGTAAATCCTCCCTCTTTATATTCAAAATAAAAAGGTGCTTTATCTATACTTAGTTCTTCTTTTATAAAATCTTCACTTAAAACAATTTTTTGTTTTCTGCTTCTTCCAATTATTTTAATATTTAATTTTTCTTCAAGCTCTTTTGCTTCTTGTACCCAATTTTCTTCAAGCTTTCTATGATAGATTAAAGTAACTAACATATCTTCTTTTGTTGAGTTTAAAAATTCACATGCGAAAAGTTTAGTTTTTAGTACATCACTATTTTGAATCTCATCTAAAAGCTTTGGCATAATCTCTTTAATATGGTTACTAACTATTTGACATTCATTAATTATCAAAGCATTTTTATCAAAATCATTCATTGCATAAGAGATAATTGGATTATTGTTTTCATCAAAACTCTTCCATATTCTAAATTCAGCTCTATTTCTAAAGTTTTTTTCTTCACTTTTTATTACATCAAATTCTAAATTTGTTAAATCACTAAATCTTTGTTTTTCTCTATTTAGTTTAAATAAAAGTTGTTCTTCATATGACTTATTAAATAAAGTACAACTACCACATTTACCAAAATATGTACAATCCATTAATTTACCTTATGTTTTTAATACTATATTATATTTAAATCATTATAATATCAACATGAAAGATACTTGGCAAAAACAATTACAAAACCTATTAAATTGTGATTTGAAATCACAATTTCCATTAGCAAGAAGTTTAAATAGAAAACTTAAATTTTTTGTTGGTCCTACAAATTCTGGTAAAACACATAGTGCAATGACACAACTAAAAAAAGCAAATAGTGGATTATATTTAGCTCCACTAAGATTATTAGCACTTGAAGGTTATGAAGATTTAAAAGCATCAAATTTAAATGCAACACTAATCACAGGTGAAGAACAAATCTTTGATGAAGATGCAGCACATGTGTGCTCAACAATAGAGATGATTGATTATGATTTAGATGTTGATGTTGCAATAATTGATGAAATTCAGATGCTTGATGATGATGAAAGAGGTTGGGCTTGGGTAAATGCAATTATAGGTTGTCCTGCAAAACAAATTATTATGACAGGTTCAGTAAATGCACTAGATGCAGTAAAAAAGATTGCAAAATATTTAGATGAAGAGTTAGAAGTTGTAAAATTTCAAAGAAAAAATGAACTTCATCTTATGGAAAGATATACATCATTAAAAGAGTTAAAACCTCATACTGCTTTAATCGCTTTTAGTAGAACAGATGTATTAAGATTAAAACAAAAGCTTCAAAAATATCATAAAGTATCAGTTATTTATGGTAACTTATCTCCAGAAGTAAGAAGAGATGAAGCAAGAAGATTTAGAGAAGGGCAAAGTGATATTTTAATTGCAACTGATGCAATTGCAATGGGATTAAATTTACCAATTAAAACTATATTATTTACAACTCATAGAAAATTTGACGGAGTTTCAAGAAGAACTATAAATATTAATGAAATAGTTCAAATAGCAGGAAGAGCAGGAAGATATGGTTTCCATGAAGAGGGATTTTTAGGTGCAACTTCAAAAGATACTTTAAAACATCTACAAAAAGAGTATGATAAACCAATTAGAACAATTAAAGCACCATTTAAAGTTAAAATAAGTGCACCACAATTAGAAGGTTTAAGCTCTCATATTAAGACAAATTCACTTGAAAAAGTTCTTAAGTTCTTTAATGAAAATATGTATTTTGATGGTCCTTTTGTTGCTTCAAATATTGGGTCAATGATAGAGGCTGCAAAAATTCTTGATAAAAAAAATAACTTAAAAATGGAAGAGAAGTATATGCTTTCTCAAGCTCCAATTACTATAAAATCAACAATAATCTTGCAAGCATATGATGCATATATTGCAGCTATTATAAAAAATAGAGTTGTAAGATATAAGCCTTCAATTACTCTACCTAAAAAAGCTCTAACATATCGAGATTTACTACTTGTAGAAGATGAAGTTAAAAAAATATCTTTATATCTTTGGCTATCTTATAAACTACCAGACTTGTTTCCTGATAATGTAAAAGCAAGTATTACAAGAGCAACTTTCAATAACTTTATTGAGAAATCTTTGAAGTCAAACTTAATTGATGACAGAAGAAATAATAATAAAAATTTTGAAACAAAAAAATTTAGAAAATATAGAAAAAGATTTTAATAAAAGTTTTGCTAAAATGTAGAAAATTATTATAATTAATAATGCCAAGGACTTAAACTTAATGTTGAACTTATTTAAACAAAATGTTACAGAGAGTTTTCAAAAAGAATTACTTAAAAATTATATAAATATAGAAAAAGTTCAAAAATTAATTGATGATGGCGCAAATATTCATAAACTAAATGACAAAGGACAGACTCTGCTCTTTCCTTTGGTTAAAAAAAGAAGAATTGAATCTATTAGAGTTCTAATAAAAAATGGAATTGATGTAAATCATGAAGATAACTTCGGGAAAACTGTTTTAAGTGAAGCAGTTGAACGTGGTGATGGAGTAATGATTCGATTCTTAATTGATAATGGAGCTTCTTTAAATTATGTAAACTCTTCTGGGCGAACTCTTTTACAAGATGTTGCTTTAGAAGAAAATCACCGTGTTTTCG
Organism: Arcobacter sp. CECT 8986; assembly: GCF_004116725.1. Taxonomy (NCBI): domain Bacteria; kingdom Pseudomonadati; phylum Campylobacterota; class Epsilonproteobacteria; order Campylobacterales; family Arcobacteraceae; genus Arcobacter; species Arcobacter sp. CECT 8986. The sequence continues at coordinate 70,655 of NZ_PDKG01000008.1, forward strand.
ATATTTTGATGGCTTATAAACCAGATTTAAATATTGTGGATACTTATGGAAGAACTGTTTTATTTGATGCAGTTGAAGGTGGAAATCTAAAAATCATAAGAGAAGTTTTAAATAATATACAAGATCCAAATATAGTAGATGAACATGGTCAATCAGCGCTATTTTATGCAGTATTAAAAGAATCTCCTGAAGTTGCAAAATTCTTAGTTATGAATGGTGTAGATATACATATAACTGATGATAATAGAGAAAATGTTTTATTTAACGCAGTTGTAATGGGTGCTTCTAATATTGAAATAATTGAAATTTTATTAGAAAAAGGTATTAAACTAAATATTAAAAATATAAATAATGAAACTATTTTAGATGAGATATTAACAATCCTTTCACTTTTAAAAGACCCAAAACAAAATGTTGAGGGAAGGTACAAGTTTGTTAATAAATCAAGAGACTACATGAAATTAACAAGTGTTTTAATAGAACATGGACTTGCTGTAAATAGAGTAGATAGTAGTGGAAAAACTGTTTTATACAAAGAAGTAGAAAGAGAAAACTACGATACTATTGATTTTTTACTTGAATCGGGTGCTGATATAAATGCTGAAGATAAAGAGGGAAGAACTGTATTATTTGAAGCAATATTTGGTGGAATGAAAAATATCTCTATGATTGAATATCTTTTGATAAAAGGTGCAGATGTTGACCATCGAGATATTCAAGAAAAAACTATTATTGATGAGTTATGTGAGATAATATTAGTTCAAGGAAATTATAAAAGAGCAAGTTCTAGACGATATTTAAATATTGATGATGAAGAGGACTATTTTGCATTACTAAAAAGAATGATAAGTTATAGACCAAGACTTAATAGACCTCGTTCAAATGGAAGAACAGTAATCTTTGATATAATTACTTATAATAATTTAGATTTAGTAAAACTTTTATTTAGTGCAGGTATAGATCCAAATGTAATGGATGAAAATGGAAATACACCATTAACACTACTTGTTGATAATGGTCTAAAAGCTAAAAAGATTAGAGATAAAGAGCAGTTTTTAGAAAGATTAGTCTATTTATTAAAATTTAGAATTGATGTGAATGTTAGAGATAAAGAAGGTCGAACTGTATATCACAAAGCAGTAATTGCTGATGATATAGAAGTAGTAGAAAAACTTTTATCAAAAAAAGCAAATCTAAATATAAAAGATAATCAAGGACGAAGTGTTTTACACCATACGCAATGGAAAGGTAATTATAAAATTGCAAGATTGTTAATAGCAGCTGGGGCTGATATTAACGCTGTTGATTATGCAGGTTTTTCAGTACTAAATTATGCTGCAATCTTTGGACACACAAAATTAGTAATTATTTTAATTGCTTCAGGTGTATTGATGTATAACTACACAAAAAAAAGTCGTTCTGTTGCAAAATTTTTTAAAGAAAGAGAAAAAAATTTAGCAAAACTTTTAGAAGGAAATATCACTGATCCTAAAATGATTAGTGCAATAAAACAAGTAATAAGAAATCTAAGATTAGAAATACATGACGCGTTAAAATAGGAATAATATATGAATAAATTATCAATTATAATACTTGCAGCAGGTGCAGGTACAAGAATGAAGTCTTCAACACCAAAAGTTTTACATAAAATTTCTGGTAAACCAATGCTTTATTACTCTATAAAAGAGGCTTCAAAATTAAGTGATGATATTACAGTTGTTTTATATCATCAAGCTTCAAAAGTAAAAGAAGAAGTAGAAAAATATTTTAAAAATATAAATTTTGTAATTCAAGACCATGAAAACTATCCAGGAACTGGTGGGGCAGTTATGAATATAGAACCAAAGTATAAAAAAACATTGGTTTTAAATGCTGATATGCCATTAATTCAGTCAAAAGAGCTAGAAAAATTTAATGTAGATGCAACTATTGTAATGTCTGTTTTAAATTTAAAAGATGCAAATGGATATGGAAGAGTAATAATAAAAGATGACAAAGTTGTAAAAATTGTAGAACAAAAAGATGCAAATGAGGATGAATTAAAAGTAAATACGGCAAATGCTGGAGTTTATCTTTTTGATACAAAATTTTTAAAAGAGTATTTACCAAAATTATCAAATGATAACGCTCAAAAAGAGTACTATATTACTGATTTAGTAGAGTTTGCAATAAATGATAACAAAGTATTAAAACCTTTAAGTGTAAATGAAGAGAATTTTAAAGGTGTAAATTCAAAATATGAATTATCTCAAGCTGAAATAATTCATCAAAATAGAATAAAAAAAGAGTTTATGCAAAATGGTGTGATTATGAGGCTGCCTGATACTATTTATATTGAAGAGGGTGTACAAATAGAAGGTGAATCAATACTTGAAAATGGTGTTAGTTTACTAGGTAGTGCAAAAATAATCAACTCTATTGTAAAAACAAATTCAGTAGTAGAAGATTCTATTTTAGATAATTCAGATGTTGGTCCAATGGCAAGAATTAGACCAAATAGCCATTTAAAAGATACACATGTTGGAAATTTTGTAGAGACTAAAAAAGCTAAATTAAATAGCGTAAAAGCAGGACATCTTTCTTATCTTGGTGATTGTGAAATTGATGAAGGTACAAATATAGGTGCAGGAACAATTACATGTAACTATGATGGTGTTAATAAACATAAAACAATAATTGGTAAAAATGTATTTATTGGTTCTGATACTCAACTTGTTGCTCCTGTAACTATTGAAGATGATGTTATTTTAGCAGCAGGAACTTGTGTAACAAAAAATATAAAAAAAGGTTCACTTGCAATAAATAGAGCACCTATGAAAATAATAAAAGATTATTTTTATAAATTCTTCAAAAAGTAAAAATTATGCTATTAAAAAATAAAAAAATTTTAGTTGCAGTTACTGGTTCTATTGCTATTTATAAAGCTTTAGAGTTAATTAGATTATATATAAAAGCAGGAGCAGTTGTAAAAGTTATTATGACTGATTCTGCAAAAAAATTTATAAATCCCATAACATTTGAAGCAATTTCTCAAAATAGAGTTCTTGAAGAAAATAGTGAATCTTGGGATAAAAGTAGTGATTATAATCACATTGATATAGGAAAATGGGCAGATATTTTTGTAATTGCTCCAGCAAGTGCAAATACAATAAATAAAATAAGTAATGGAATTGCTGATAATTTATTAACTCAAACAGTATTAGCTTATCCTAAAACAAAAATTCTTTCGCCAGCTGCAAATACAAATATGATTATTAATCCTATAACTCAAAATAGTATAAAAAATCTAAAACTTGCAAACTTTAAAATTGTACATACTCAAATAAAAGAGTTAGCTTGTAAAGATGTTGGTGATGGAGCAATGGCAGAACCACAAGAGATTTTTTATGAAACAGCAAGAGAACTTTTAAAAGATGAATATTGGAGTAATAGAGAAGTTGTTTTAAGTGGTGGAGGAACAATAGAAAAAATTGATGATGTTAGATATATCTCAAACTTTTCATCAGGTAAAATGGCATCTTCATTAAGCCTTGCATTATATTTAAAAGGTGCAAATGTTACTTTAGTATCAACAAGAGGATATGAAAATTTACCAAACTCTATAAATGTAATTCCTGTTCAAAGCAGTTTAGATATGTATGAGTCTTTAGTAAGTGCAATAAATATTGCCAAAAATAAGATGAATAACAACAGAAAAGCTTATTTATTTATGGTTGCTGCTGTAAGTGATTATCTTCCTTTAAATAAAGAAGAGGGCAAATTAAAAAAAGAGTTTATTGGAAACTCTTGGGATTTGAAATTAAAGCAAAATATTGATATTTTAAATACTTTAGAAAAAAGTGAGATTATCTCAATTGGATTTAAAGCAGAAACAGATGAAACTGTTGCTTTTGAAAATGCACAAAATATGTTAGTAAATAAAAATTTAGATGGTGTATGTTTAAATGTATTAAATGAAGAGAATACATTTGGTTCAAATAATAATAAAATAGAGTTGATTTTAAAAGACAAATCATTCTCTTTTTCTGCTTCTAAACTTGAGTTGTCTAGTGAACTTTTAAATTATTTAGAAAATGAGTTTAATGAGTATTAATAATAAAAAACAGTTACCAAATCATATTGCAATTATTATGGATGGAAATGGACGATGGGCAAATGAACGTGGTCTAAAAAGAACTGCTGGGCATGAAGAAGGTGCTAAAACAGTAAGAGAAATTACAAAACATTGTAATAATATTGGAATAAAATATTTAACTTTATATGCATTTTCAACAGAAAATTGGAGTAGACCAAAACTAGAAATTGAGTTTTTGATGAAACTTTTAGAAAAATATTTGAAAAATGAATTAAATATATATTTGGATAACAATGTAAAATTTAAAGTTATTGGAGATATTTCAAAATTTTCAAAATCTTTACAAAAAATTATAAACAAAACAATAGAAGCTACAAAAAATGCAACAGGATTAACACAAGTATTAGCATTAAATTATGGTTCTCAAGATGAGATTCTAAGAGCAATAAAAAAGCTAAATGAAAAAGAACTTGATGTAACAAAAGAGAATTTTGAAAACTGCTTAGATACAGCAGGATTTCCTGATGTTGATTTGCTTATAAGAACAAGTGGAGAAGTAAGACTTTCAAACTACTTATTATGGCAAAATGCATATGCTGAGATGTTTTTTGTAAATACTTATTGGCCTGAGTTTTCAACTAATGAATTAGATGATATCATAAGTGATTATATAAATAGAGAGAGAAGATTTGGTGGTATTTAGTTTTATTTTAGGAGTTGTTTTAGGCTCTTTTTTAAATGTATTAATTTATAGACTTCCTAAAAAAATGTCACTAATAAAATCATCTTCATGCCCAAATTGCTCCCATAAAATTAGTTGGTATGAAAATATTCCATTAATTTCATATATTTTTTTGAAAGCAAAATGTTCTTCTTGTAATACATCAATTAATTATAGATATTTTTTTATAGAATTAATGTGTGGATTATTGAGTTTATTGTTATATGTAGATTTCTCTTTTACATTAGACTTTTTTCTATTTTCTTTACTATTTTATATTTTAATAGTTCTATCATTTATTGATTTTGAGTATAAAGCTGTTCCTGATTATCTTTTATTAAGTGCATTGGTTGTTGCATTTTTTTGTACAAACTATCCATTTTTAGAAGCTTTAAAAAATGGTTGCATTTTTGCAGGATTTTTTATACTTTTGGATTTTATTCTTAGTTTTTATATACAAAATATAAAATCAAAACTATTAAAAGATGAGAGTTTAAAGACTCAAAAAGCTTTAGGAGAAGGAGATATTCCAATTATTTGCATAATTGGAGTTATTTTAGGTCTTAAAGCAGGTATAATAGCTATATTTTTAGCAGGAGTTTTTGCTATAATACCATCAATTTATAATTTAATTTTAAAAAAAGAGACTCAAGTTGCATTTATTCCTTTTCTTGTTTTAGGATTTTTGTTTGAATTCTTTTTAAATATATCATCAAAGGTTTTTTCTTGAAAATTAAAAGTTATTTGTATTCACAATTATCAATATCTTTTCTTCCTATTTTTTTAGGATTATATTTTATTACTTCAATTATATTTTTGGTAAAAATTGCAGCATTAACATCAGTTATTACAATTGACGCTTTTGAACTTTTAAAAATGTATGCTTACACAATGCCAAAAATCATATTTTTTACAATGCCAATTTCATTTTTTATTTCACTTGTTATTACTTTGGCTAAACTTTCAAGTGAATATGAGTTAATAGTAGTTACATCTTTTGGTTTTGATCCAATTAAAATTTTAAAAATATTTTTTCTTCCTACTTTTCTTTTATCAATTGCTTTGATGATTGTATCTGTTGGGCTTATTCCTAAAACAAAGTATTTAATGGATACTTTTGTTCAGAAAAAACAAAAAGAAGCAAATTTCAATATTAAAGCATCTGAGTTTGGACAAAAGTTTGGGGATTGGTTAATTTATATAGATGAGAAAAATGGTAAAAAATATAAAAATGTAAAACTATTTAAAACACAAGATAATCTTGACCAATTTATTGTATCAAATAAAGCAGTTTTACAAAATGATGAAGGTGATTTAAATTTTATATTAATTGATGGAAAAACTTTTTATATTGAGGATAAAGAGTTAAACCAAATTGATTATAAAACAATGATTATTAATGACTCAATTGCAAGTAAAAATGAGTATAAATTTACAACTTCATATGATTATTGGAAGTATTATTTATCAAGAGGTAAAAATATTGATGATTTTACTTTTTATATTTTAACTTCAATTTTTCCAGTTATCTCTTTATTTTTAGTTGTTGCATTTGGTTATTATAACCCAAGATATGAAAAAAATAGAGCGGTTGGATTATCATTAATTGCAGTTGTTATATATTATATAATTATAAAATATCTTACAAAAAATGTGGAATTATATTCGCTTTTCATTGCTCCTCCTGTTTGGATTTTAGCAACATACTACTTATACACGAAATTGACAAAAAAATTATATTAAAATGAATACAAAATTTGTTATATCTTATGATGGTTCTTTTTATTGTGGTTCTCAAACTCAACCAAATGGTTTGAGTGTTGAGGATAAACTGCAAGAAGTCTTTAAACACTTAAATATTGATACAAAAATAGTTCTTAGTGGAAGAACAGATAAAGATGTTCATGCCACAGGACAAGTTTTTAATTGCCAACTACCAGATTATTGGAAAGATTTAAAAAAGTTAAAAGAGATTTTAAATAGACATCTTCCTTTATCAATTAGAGTAAATAAAATAAATTTTGTAAATGAAGATTTTCACTCAAGATTTTATGCTAAAAAAAGAGTATATAGATATATAATCACTTCAAAGCCTACAACAGCATTTAACTCAAGATATGTAACTTATATAAAACATATAGATGAAAATAAAATTAAAGAGGCCATAAAACTTTTTATTGGAACTCATGATTTTGAATTTTTTCATAAAAGAGGAAGTGACAAAGAGAATTTAGTAAGAGAAGTATTTGATGCAACTTTTTATAAATACAGAGATATTTATGTTTTTAAATTTACTGCAAATTCATATTTACGCTCTCAAATTAGATTGATGGTTGGATTTTTATTAAAAATAAATGAAGGTTCTTTTAGCAAAGAGGATTTATTAGTTCAATTAAATAGACAAAAGCATCTATATAAAACTCCAGCAAGTCCATATGGATTATATCTTGCGAAGGTTTACTACTAATGCTTTTTTCCAAAAAGAAGTTTAATAACTTAAGTGATATAAAAAAACATATAATTATTACTCCTTTACTTTTTGTTCTTCTTGTTGCTACATTTTCTACTATTATTGTTTATTTGGTTTTGGATTATAAAAAAAGTAATCAAATAGAATTACTAATTCAAAAAGATAAATATAGAACAAAAACTATTTTAAAATCTTATGTAAATGATATAAAATATAATTCAAATGCAAATTTTGATTCAATTGAAGATAATTTAAATAGAAGTGTATTTGAAATAATTGGGCATATGAATGCATTAGATACAAATAATCACAAAGTTCAATTTACTGATATAAAAAATGTATTAAATAAATTAGAAAAGAGTAGAAATATTGAGTTTGTTGTTTTTAATTATAAGACATATGAAATATTAAAAGGAAATAGTGTAGTTCAACATCTTCAAGAGTTGACAAACTCTAAGATGAAAAATGATTATTTTAAAACTTATATGCTACGAAATATTATTTATATGGGTGATGAAAATCTAATTTATTGGCTTGATAATGAAAGAAAAAAAATAAGACTTAGTTACTCAAAAAAAGTAGCATTTAAAAACTGGGTTATTGTTGCTTTTTCTAAAGTTGATGATATGGAAGCTTTGACAAGAAAAGCTATATTAAACTCAATAAATTCAAAAAGTAAAGCTTATGAGAATAGCTATTTTTGGTTTTATGATTATGCAAATAAATATGTTTATAACTACTATAATCAAGGTCATAAAATAGATGAGAAAAATCTATTAAAACAAGATAGAATAAATTTCTTGAAGTATAAGAATTTAAAAGCCAAATATGATAATGTATATAACTTTAATAAGTATCAATTTTTAGTTTCTGTAAAAAGTTTTGAGATTTATACAGATATTTCAAAGATAAAAAAAGAGTACCACACAAAACTTATAATTTATATATTTATAATTCTTTCTATTTCAATTTTTATGATATTTATGACAACTGCTTTTGCAAGGTTTGTAAATACTTTATTTAATAGATATAACAGAAGATTAGAGACAAGAAACTCATTATATAAAAAGTGGAAAGAGAGATATGAGTTAGCAATTATTGCTTCAAATGATGGTTTATGGGATATTGATTTAGATACTAAGAAAATTTTCTTTTCTAATAAGTGGTTAGATATGTTTGGATATACAAGAGGAGAGATTCAAACATTTGATGATTGGTTAAATCTAATTCATACTGAAGATAGAAGAAAAGTTACTTACAAGTTCAATGAACATCTAAATGGTAAAACAGAACATTTTTTATGTGAGTATAGAATTAGAAATACAGATAATCATTATAAGTGGATATTTGTTCGAGGTAAAGCTTTCAAAAACAATAAAAAATCAAATAGAATGTTGATGATGTCTATGGATGTTGACCAAAAAAAACGTTTAGCAGATGAATTGAATAATGTTGAAGTTCTAGTTGAGATGGGAAGAATTGTTATTTTTAAGTGGAATAATGATGAAAATCTAAGTGTTGATTATGTATCAAAAAGTATTAACTCTTATGGATATGAAATAGATGAGTTTATGAATAGTATAAACTACTTAGATATTGTATATGAAGAGGATATTGAGTCTTTAAAAGAAGAGATAAAAGAAGCAATAGAAAACGATGATAAGTTCTTTGTGAAAGTATATAGAGTAAAAGATAAAGATGGTTCTTTAAGATGGGTATTTAATAGAACTATTTTATTAAAAGACCACTTTGGAAAAGTAACACATTTATATGGATATATAAATGATATAACAAGAATGAAGTTAACAGAAGAAGAGTTAAAGCAAAAAATTGAAGATGAAGTTGAAAAGAATGTTCAAAAAGATAGAATGTTAGCTCATCAAAATAAACTTGCTTCTATGGGTGAAGTATTAGGAAGTATTGCTCATCAATGGAGACAACCTCTAAATAATATAAATCTTCTAGTTCATTTTATTAGAGATAATTATGGTAACTTTACACAAGAAGAGTTAAATGAATCTATCAAAAGTGCAAAAATACAAATAGATTATATGTCTCAAACAATTGATGACTTTAGAAATTTTTATAAACCGACAAAAGAAAAAGAGAATTTTGATTTAAAAAAATCAATTGAGAGTTGTATAAAAATAGTAAAAGGTCAGATTGAAAAAGCAGGACTAAAAGTAAATATCGTTGGTCCAAATACTCAAATATATGGCTTTCAAAATGAGTTCCAACAAGTAGTTGTAAATATACTAAATAATGCTAGTGAAGCTGCAATAATAAAACTAAAAGAAGAAAAGTTCTCACCTTTAATAGATATTGAAATAGCAAATCAATCTGATAGTGTTACAATAGCTTTAAGTAATAATTGTGGTGAAGTTGATTATGAGATTTTAGAAAGAATGTTTGAGCCTTATTTTACAACTAAGTTTGAAAATCAAGGAACAGGTATTGGACTTTATATGGCCAAAACAATTATTGAAAAAAATATGAATGGACAGATAAACGTAAAAAATATCAATAATGGTGTTAAATTTACAATTATTTTACCAATTTAAAGAGCAAATTTGCTATTATAAACTTAATTTAGAGATATATTAGGATGAGATGATATGCAAAATATGAATACACGAGTTCTTTTAGTTGAAGATGAAGAATTAGCTAGAAAGACTCTATCTTTTTATTTAAATACAATTTTTGATGAGGTTGTTGTTGCTTGTGATGGAGAAGAGGGCAGTGATAAATTTAAAGAAAATTATGCTTTAAATAAATCATTTGACTTAGTTCTTACAGATATTAAAATGCCAAATAAAAATGGTATTGAGATGATTGATGATATTTTAACTTTAGTTCCAAATCAAAGATTTATAATTGTAAGTGCTCATAAAAATGAAGATGATTTACTAAAACTAATAAATCTTAGAGTTCTTGGATATTTTGTTAAGCCATTAAATATTGATAATATGATGGAGATGCTTCAAAAAGCAAAGAGTGAAGTCTTAGCAGATAAAAATGAGACACAAGAAGATGACTTAATCACAATCAATAAAACATACACATATAATAAAATAAACGCAAAATTATATAATCAAGAAAAAATAGTTAAGTTATCAAAAAAAGAATCAGATATTTTAACTGTATTAATAGATAGATTTGGTGAAGTTGTTTCAGTAGAAACATTTAAAAAATTAGTATGGAATGATATAAACACAAATGATTCTGCTTTTAGAACAGTAATGAAAAGATTAAAAGATAAAGTTAAAGAAGATGATTTTATCGTTTCTCACAAAGGTTATGGATATATAATCGAAAAACCTTTTATTAAATAAAAAGCGCAATTTGCGCTTTTTACTCTTATAAGTCTACTTCATATTTTGAAGTATTATTTGCTTTTAGTTTAGCTTTTTGGAATATGTATAATAGTACAAACAGACCAATACCTATTAAGTATGATAAATGATATGTTGGTAAGAATACATGTTTTGCCATAAGTTCTGGTAAGAACATAAATGGAACAACTACTAAGAATAACAATCTTTCAATAATATTTGTCCATGTGATGAAATAACCTTGTGTGAAACAAGAGAATGCCATCATACCAATAAATGCAGTTACAAATATCTCTGCAATTCTAAATGGGTTTGTAATCCAAATCCAACCATGAGGATCTCCAGGATTAAATGAATCAACACCAGCAATTAATAATAAATCTGGATTAAAGAAGAACATAAATGGTAAAATCGCTGTTCTAATATCATATTTAAATCCTTGGATACCTGTTTTAATTGGGTCAGCTTTTGCAATACCTGCTGCTGCATATGCTGCTAGACCAACAGGAGGAGTATCATCAGCTAAGATACCAAAATAGAAAACAAATAAGTGTGCTGCAATTGATGGAATTAAATATCCATTATCTTGGGCAAGTGTTAAAATTACAGGCGCTGTTAATGATGCCATTACAATATAGTTTGCAGTTGTTGGTAATCCCATACCTAGAATTAATGAAACAAATGCCGCAAGTAATAAAATAACAAAAATATTTCCACCTGAAATAGTCTCAATTACTTCTAATAGTACTTGACCAAGACCTGTTAATGTAATTGAACCAACAACAATACCAGCAAGTGCAGTTGCAATTGCAATAGGAACCATATTTTTAGCACCACTAATAAATCCAGCTAAAATATCAACAAATCCACTAGCCCATACTTCTTTAGTGATTTTTTGTTTATAAATTAATGCTCTAAATGGGTGTTGAACAATCATTAGTACCATTAATAAAGAAACAGCATTAAATGCAGCACTAGCAGCACTCTCTCTTAATATCATTAATGTATAAAGCAAGAAAATAATCGGAATTAAATAGTGAATACCTCTAATAAAAGTTTGAAACTTAGGAGGTAAATCCTCTTTATTTGCACCTTTTAAACCAAGTTTTAATGCTTCTAAGTGAACTATATAAAATAGTGCAAAATAAGAAACAAAAGCAGGAATAAATGCTGCATAAATTACATCTGTATAACTAAGTGCTAAAAACTCTGCAATAATGAACGCAGCTGCACCCATTACAGGAGGCATTAATTGTCCATTTGTTGACGCTGCAACTTCAACTGCACCAGCTTGTTCTGGTCTAAATCCAGTTTTTTTCATCAATGGAATTGTAAATGTACCAGTTGTTACTGTATTTGCAATTGAAGAACCACTCATAATACCAGTAAATCCAGATGCAACAACAGAAGCTTTTGCTGGACCACCTCTAAATCTACCAAGTAGTGCAAACGCTAAGTTAATAAAGTATTCACCAGCACCTGCTTTATCAAGAAGTGAACCAAAAAGTACGAATAAAAATACAAAACCAGTTGATACACCTAATGGTACACCAAATATACCTTCAGTTGTTAAAAACATATGTCCTGCAAGTTTATTTAAACTAGCACCTTTATGGATAATTAGTTCTGGCATATATGGTCCTAAAACGTCATATGCTAAGAAAACTATTGCAATTATACTAAGTGCAAATCCTAAAACTCTTCTACCAGCTTCTAGTAATATTACTATACCTAATAGTGCCACATAAATATCAACTGTTGTATAATCACCAGGTCTTAATGCTAAATCATTATAGAAAAATGCTATATAACCTGCTGTACACAATCCAAGTGTTGCAAAAGTATATCCAAACCATCTAATCTTTCTTAGGAAATACTCTTTTTTAAACATTGGATATATCAAAAATGAAAGCACTAATGCAAATGTTAAGTGAATAGATCTTGAAATATTTGAGTTTACTGGTTCAATTACAATATATAATTGAAATAGTGTCCAACATAATGCAATTGCTGAAATAAGCCAGAATTCATAGTGTTCTCTACCAAAAACTCTTTGCCCTTCCAAATCATTTACAATATTTTCTGTTTCATTGGCTTGTTCGACTTCAAGTTCGTCAAGCGTATGATGTTTATCACGTTCTATCATATTTATACCTTATAAATTTGAGATTGTCATACTTCATGTAAGTATGAAGAAATTAGATGAAATATAACAATACAGTTTCGAAAGCGTAAAGCTTTCGAAAAGTTGTATTATAAAATACCTGCTTCTTTGAAGTATTTTTTAGCACCTTCATGTAAAGGAGCACTTAAACCATCTAGTAATGATTTTTTAGTAATGTTTGAATATGCTGGGTGTAGTTTTTTGAAAGTATCAAAGTTTTCTAAAATAGCTTTTACTACAGTATATACAGCTTTTTCACTTACGTCATCACTTGTTACAAGAACAGCTTTTACACCAAATGTAGGAGTTGGTTTATCATTACCTTTATACATTCCACCTGGTACATTAGCTTTTGCAAAGTATGGGTGAGTTTTGATTAATTCATCAACATTTTTACCTTCTAAAGGTACAATTTTTACATCAACAGAGTTTGAAGCATCTTTGATGTTTGCAGTTGGATGTCCAACCATATAAAAATACGCATCAATTTTGTTATCTCTTAATGCATCAGGCATTTCAGAAGCTTTTAAAGCACCAGCTAGTGCTAAATCAGATTTTTTAATATTACTATATTTGAATAAATCTAAAGCTGTTGCTTCATTGCCAGAACCTGGATTTCCTAAATTAACTCTTTTACCTTTAATATCAAGAAGTTTGTTGATATTTGCATCTTTTCTTGCAACTAAAGTTAATAATTCAGGATAAATTGCCATTACTGATTTTAGTTTTTTAACTGGTTCACCTTTATATTTACCAGTACCTTTAGATGCTTGATAAACAACATCAGATTGTGCAATACCAAAATCTAACTCACCATTTTTGATTGTATTGATGTTATAAACTGAACCACCTGTTGATTCAACTGAACATCTAATTTTTGTCTCTTTCTTGTATTGGTTTACAAGTCTACAAATAGCACCACCTGTTGGGTAGTAAGTGCCAGTAACTCCACCAGTACCTATTGTGATGAATTCAGCAGCGAATGCTGGAAGTGTCAAAGCTCCTAAAAGAGCAGCTGTAGCAAGTTTTTTCATTTGTTCTCCTTTTAGATTTTTACTTGAAAATTTGTAATGACATTATTACAACAAAAATCATTATATCATAAAATGATTATAATATAAATCCAAGAAATAATAATACAAAAATTGTATAAAAATTACACATAAATTGCATTTAGTTATGTAAATTTAACATATGTGTTATTTATGTAAACTTAAACAAGTGTATAAATTATGTTATAATTACCTAATGAACAGTAAACAATTAATAATTATAATCTACATTATTTTGGTAGTTTTCTCCATAATGTATGCGACTCAACCCCTACAGCCTTTACTTGCAAAAGAGTTTGAAATAAATATGATACAAGCATCACAATTTACTGCTGTAATTATGTTTTCTTTGGCTATTGCACCTATAATTTATGGCTATGTTTTGGAGACTATATCTCCTAAAAAAATGTTAATTTATTCATCAATGATACTTTTAGTAACAAATCTTGTTTTATCCTATTCAACTAGTTACGAAATGTTTCTAACAATCAGAATTATTGAGTCAATAATAATTCCTGCAATTATTACTTCTTGTATGAGTATTTTAGCAAATAGTGACAAAGAAAATGTAAAATATAATATGGCAATTTATGTTGCAGCGACTGTTTTTGGGGGAATGGTAGGAAGAGTTATTTCTGGAATTATTGCTACACATTTTGGCTGGAGAAGTGTATTTTTATCTTTAAGTGCAGCACTATTTATTGCACTATTTTTTATAACAAAATTGAAATTTGAAGGTGATACTGAACTTACAAAAGCAAAAATCAAAGATGTTGTTGAAATATTAAGTGATAGAAGATTTATTTTAATATATTTACTTATGTTTACTACTTTTTTTGTCTTTGCTGGATTATTAAATATTTTACCTTTTAGAATGAAAGAGTTAATTCCAACTGCAACAGAAACACAAATTGGATTGCTCTATTTAGGTTATGGAATGGGAATTGTTGTATCTTTATTATCGAAAAAAATTATAAAATATTTAAAAGGTGAACAAAATACGATTTTAGTTGGTGGAGTTATCTTTTGTATAGTAAACTTTACATTTTTTAGTGATAATATGCTATTTGTATTTTTTATGGTATTCTTTTTTTGTGTAGGTATGTTTATGGTACATAGTGTTAGTACGGGAATAGCCAATTCAATTAAAAAATCACAAAAGTCACTAACATCGGGAATGTACTTAACTTTTTATTATATTGGTGGAGCAGTTGGTTCTATAATTCCTGCTATGATTTATCATGAATTTGGTTGGAATGTTGCATTAATTATGTTTATTACTTTATTGATAATTGTATACACCATATTTTTTAGGTTTAGAAAAGATTTTAATAATTAAATGAAAAGACTCATTACAAACAATAAGACAGATAATTTTTATAATTTATTGGTTCAGCTTTTTGATAGTTGCAAAGGTTTTTATATAAATGTTGCATTTATAAATTATAGTGGATTACAGTTACTACTTGATAGTTTAAAAAAGTGTGAAAATAGAGGTGTTAAAGCAAAAGTATTAACATCAACTTATCTAAATTTTACGGAAGTAAAAGCACTTAAAAAATTGCAACAGTTTAAAAATATAGATTTGAAAATATTTGATAGTAGCGATGTGGGATTTCACAGTAAAGCTTATATTTTTGAGTATGATGATTGCTATAAAATAGTTATTGGTTCATCAAATATAACTGCAAGTGCTTTTAAAACAAATATTGAATGGAATTTAAAAGTTATAAGTAAAAAAGATGATGCATTTACAATAGAAGTATTAAAAGAGTATGACTCATTATTTGAAAAAGCTTACAATGTTGATGAAAAGTTTTTGAACTCTTATGAAGATTTTATCACTCAACATAGTGCAAAAATAAATCAAAATTTTATTTTTAAACAAAATATTGAACCAAATATAATGCAATCTTTTGCATTAAATAATTTAAAAGATTTAAGAATAAATAATGAAAACAAAGCTCTTGCTATTTGTGCAACAGGAACAGGAAAAACATATCTTAGTGCTTTTGATGTAAAAGAGTTTTCTGCAAAGAAAATGCTATTTTTAGCCCATAGGGAAAATATATTAATCTCTGCAAAGTTTAGTTTTGAAAAGATAATTGATAATAAAAAATTAGGATTTTTTACAGGAAATAAAAAAGAGTTAGAATCAGATTATATTTTTGCAACTATCCAAACAATAAGTAAAAATTTAAATCTATTTAAAAATGATGAATTTGATTATATTGTATATGATGAAGCACACCATATTTCAAGTGAAAGCTTTCGAAAAGTATACAAATACTTTAATGCAAAATTTTCTTTAGGTTTAACAGCCACTCCAAATAGAAGTGACAATCAAAATATATTTGAACTTTTTGATGATAATGTTGCAATTGATTTGCGATTGAGTGAAGCTTTAGAGCAAAAATTAATTGCACCTTTTCACTATTTTGGGATTAGTGATATTGTAACTGATTACGAAGGTATAAATCTTGATAATATTGCACAATTATCAAAACTTTTAAGTGTTAATAAAAGAGTTGATTTTATATTGGAAAAGTTGAAATTTTATGGACATGACAAAGGTAAAAGAAAGGTATTAGCCTTTTGTGTAAATAAACAACATGCAAATTATATGTGCGAAGAGTTTAATAAAAAAGGAATCTATTCAACAACTCTTTTAGGTGAAGATTCTATTTCAAATAGAGAAGTAGCAATTAAAAAATTAGAAGATGAAAGTGATGGTTTAGAGGTTATTTTTAGTGTTGATATTTTTAATGAAGGTATTGATATTCCTAAAGTTAATACTATTTTGATGCTAAGACCTACAACTTCTTCAACTATTTTTATTCAACAATTAGGAAGAGGACTTAGAAAAACTAAAGATAAAGAGTTTTTAACAGTTTTAGATTTTATTGGAAATCATAATAGAGCATATTTAGTGGCATTTGCATTATTAGGAAATAGAGTAATTGATAAAGATAGTGTAAAACTTGCACTAAATAATAGCTTTGCAACTATTTCAAATAATACTTTTATATATATGGATGAAATATCAAAACAAAGGGTTTTAAAACAGCTTGATGAAGAGAATTTTAACTCTTTTAGATACTTAAAAGAGCAGTTTATTGATTTTAAAAATAGTATAAATAAAATACCAAATTTAGTTGATTTTATGACATATGAAACAACAATTAACCCAAAAGATTTTATTGATGAAACAAAATCATATATAGAGTTTGTTCTTAAAGCATTAAAACAAAAATCTGAATTTTCAAATGAATTTTTGAAAGTTATTAGATTTATAGATTCTCATATAAAATTAAAAAGAGTACATGAATTTGCAATACTAAATTATCTTTTAAATCATGATTTTATAGATTTAAATATAGCAAAAGAGCAAGTTTTAAAGTACCAAGAAAAAGTGGATATTAAAACAGTAAAACATAGTTTTAGATATTTAAATCAAGAGTTTTTTGATAGTGCACAAATAAATAGACAAGAAAAAATCGTAAGTTTAAAAGATGATATTTTAGAAGTTACAAATGTTTTTAAAAATATTTTAAAAAATGAACAACAAAAAAAGATAATAAAATCAAGTGTTGAGTATGCAATTTTACTATATGAAAAAGAGTTTAATAGAACTTATTATTCAATACCATTTTTAAAATTATATGAAAAGTATAATATGAAAAATATCGCTTTATTATGTAATCTTGATAAAATTCATAGCTCTTTTAGAGGAAGTGGACAATTAAAATTTAAAAATGATTATTTTTTATTTATTAATTTAGATAAAGAAAATGCACCTAAAAGTAAAAGGTACAATAATACTTTCTTCTCAAGAGATACTTTTTCATGGCAAACAAAACCAAATGCAACTATTGAAAAAGGTGATGGAAAACTATTAATAGAAAATCAAAAAAACAAAGTAAGATTACATATATTTGTTAGAAAATTTATAAAAGTCGATAAAAAAACACAGAATTTTATATATTTAGGTTTGGCAAATACAATTAAGTATGAAAATGAAAAACCCATCAATTTAACTTTGAAATTAGAAAAAGAACTTCCAAAATATCTATATGATGAGTTTACATTAAATGTTTAAACAGCAGCCTCATCTATTATTTTAAAAATAGTTTTCTCAACTCTTTGCATAACATCTTTTAAATTAGCATTTAGTTGAGGAAAAACAAAAGATGGCTTAATAACACAAATATTTGTTTTACCTTCATCTTCATAAACAGAGATACTACAAGGTAAAATGGCACTTACACTTGGGTCAATATCTAATATCTCTTTTGCAATATGAGGTTGACAGATATCTAATACTAAACATTCTCTTCCTAGTGTTACACCTTTGTTTGAAAGTTTCTCTTCTATATTATGTGTATGTTGAAGACCAAAACCATTATTAGGAATCGCTCTTTGAAGTGCTTCATAAGCTTCTTGAACACTTTTAGAAGTTGATACTAGATATTTCATATATAATCCTTATAATAAATTGTGTTATTTTATAAAAAATATTTTAATAATAGCTAATATAGGAAACCTATATTAACTATTTGATAACTCTTTTAAGTCTTTAACTAATTCATCAACTCTTTTTTTAGAAGTATTCCATGCAAATACAAATCTTCCTCCACCAAGTCCAATGAATCCATAAAAAATCCAATCTCTTTGTTTTAGTTGTTCAAGCATTTGTACTGGAGCTTCAATAAATACACTATTTGATTCAACAGGGAATTTTATTTTGATATCTTTAATATCAGAAATCTGTTCTTCAAAATATTTTGCCATTTTATTAGCATGAGTTGCATTTTTTCTCCACAAGTCATTTTCTAATAATCCTAGCCATTGTGCAGATATAAATTTCATTTTTGAAGCAAGTTGACCTGCTTGTTTACATCTATAATCAAAATCTTGAGCTAACTCTTTATTAAAAAATACTATTACTTCACCCATTGCCATACCGTTTTTTGTTCCTGAAAAACATAAAACATCTACACCAACTTTCCAAGTAATATCTGCTGGTTTACATCCAAGTGATGCAACAGCATTTGCAAATCTTGCTCCATCCATTTGGATATGAAGATTGTACTCTTTTGCTACTTTTTGAATCTGTTTTAACTCTTCAATTGTATAAACAGTTCCTAACTCTGTTGATTGTGTAATTGAAACAACTTTTGGTTTAGGATAGTGAATATCTGTTCTTTTAGTTGCCAAATGTACAATATCATCAGGAGTTAACTTTCCATTTTTTGCTTCTGCTAATAGAAGCTTTGATCCATTAGAGAAAAATTCAGGTGCTCCGCACTCATCTGTCTCTATATGTGCTACATCCGTACATATAATACTATGGTACGAACTGCATAGTGCTGCTAAACTTAAAGAGTTTGCAGCTGTCCCAGTAAATACAAAAAAAATCTCACAATCTGTTTCAAATAATTCTCTTAATTTATCTGCTGCATATTTTGTATAGTAATCATTTCCATATGCTAAAGCATTGTCATTATTTAATTCGATTATCTTTTCTAGTACTTCAGGACAAATCTGTGAGTAGTTGTCACTTGCAAACTGCTCATTTATTTTTTCATACATATTTATCCTTATAAAAAATTCAGATGCAATTTTAACCACTTTTTTTAGTTATTTAGCTAATTTGAATACCCTTTTGATAAAAAATTTATCATTTTTCTAAAAAAATACTTGACAAATATAGACTCAATAAGTTATAATCCTTTAGCAGTTCAAGATAAAGAGTGCTAAAAATTGAAAAAGATTGGTTTTAAATGATTGATAAAAAAGAGTTTTTATTACAGTCTATTATTAAAGCATACATTGAACATTGTGAACCAATAGGTTCAAGTCAATTAAAAACAATGTATGATATTGCTTACTCTCCAGCAACTATTAGAGGTTACTTTAAGAAGTTAGGAGATGAAGGTTTCTTGGCACAAGAACACGCAAGTAGTGGTAGAACACCAACTACTGAAGCTTTAAAGCAATATTGGGATAATAAATTAAACTTTAAACTATCTTTTGTTGATTTGAAAACGATTGAGTATTTGGCGCAAAGAATTGGAATAACTGTATTTATTAAAGAGTTAAAAAATGATAAGTTGGTAGATATATTAAATATCCAAGATAAATATATGATTTTGGAGTTTGATAATTTCCCAATAACTATTAAATATTCATCTGCTCTTTATAGATTTTTAAGTGATATGATAGGTTTAGAAATCAATCATATAATAAGAATCTCAAAAGATGTTGGTGCATATGAACTTTATGAACAGTTAAGTCAATTTGTAAAAGAAAGAGATCTTTCTATATATAATACAAAAGAGTTTTTAAGATTATCACTTACATATGACTTCGATGAAAGTTTTATTAATTCATTTTTAAATGGAGAAGTTATAGATAAGTGTGAAGAAGGTCTTTATTACGAAGAGTTATTACCTACTGGATATATGGGTTCTTGTAATATCTGTAATATACATGGGTATAATTCAAAAATGTTGGTAGTCGGCGAGTTATCAAAAGACTATGAATATTTTTATAATCAAATTAGTATGTCTTAGGAGTTAAAATTGAGTGAAGAAAAAAAAGAAGAATTAAATCAAGAAGAAGTTGTAGAAACTTGTGAGAATCAAACTTGTGAAGACAATACTGAACAAGAGGTTTTAGAACAACAAGAGCAGACTGTAGAGAGCGTAAAAGCTGAATATGAAGCAAAATTAAAAGAAGAACAAGATAAATATTTAAGAGTTCATGCAGATTTTGAAAATATTAAAAAAAGATTAGAAAAAGAGAAGTATCAAGCAATAGATTATGCAAGTGAAAAATTTGCTAAAGATTTATTAGCTCCAATTGATACTTTAGAAATGGCTTTAGCAGCAGAAGAAAATGCTAAAGATTTAGATGCACAAGAGCTTCTTAAAAAACTAAAAGAGGGTGTTGAATTAACAATCAAAAACTTCTATACAGTTTTTGAAAAACATGAAATTACACCTATTGAAACAGATGGTGAATTTGATCCAAATTTCCATGATGCAGTAATGCAAGTTGATAGTCCTGAGCATGAAGATGGACAAATTGTTCAACAATTACAAAAAGGTTATAAGTATAAAGAGAGATTACTAAGACCTGCAATGGTATCTATTTGTAAAAAATAAATACTAAAAGTATTTGACCGTGATGTCACTAAACTAGATAGATTAGAAAAATTATTTTAAAATAAAATTAAAAATTGATAAGGAAAAAAGATGAGTAAAGTTATTGGTATTGACTTAGGTACAACAAACTCTTGTATGGCAGTTTACGAAGGTGGTGAAGCAAAAGTTATCCCTAATAAAGAGGGTAAAAATACAACTCCTTCAATTGTAGCATTTACAGATAAAGGTGAAGTATTAGTTGGTGACCCAGCAAAAAGACAAGCTATTACAAACCCAGAAAAAACTATCTATTCTGTAAAAAGAATTATGGGTCTTATGATGAACGAAGAGAATGCTAAAGAAGCACAATCTAAAGTTGGATATAAAATTGTAGATAGAAATGGTGCAGCAGCAGTTGATATTGCTGGTAAAGTTTATACACCACAAGAAATTTCTGCAAAAATTTTAGGAAAATTAAAAGCAGATGCAGAAGAATATTTAGGTGATACTGTTACAGATGCAGTTATTACTGTTCCTGCATATTTCAATGATGCACAAAGAAAAGCAACTCAAGAAGCTGGTACAATTGCTGGACTTAACGTATTAAGAATTATCAATGAGCCAACAGCTGCTTCATTAGCATATGGACTTGATAAAAAAGATGAAGAAAAAGTTCTTGTATACGATTTAGGTGGTGGTACATTTGACGTTACTGTTCTTGAAATTGGTGATGGAACATTTGAAGTACTTTCAACTGATGGTAATGCATTCCTAGGTGGAGATGACTTCGATAATGCTATTATTGATTGGTTAGCAAAAGAGTTTAAAGACGAAAATGGATTTGATATTAAAACAGATAAAATGGCATTACAAAGATTAAAAGATGCAGCTGAAAATGCTAAAAAAGAGCTTTCTTCTGCTGAATCAACAGAAATTAATTTACCATTTATCTCTATGGGTAATGCTGGACCAATTCACTTAGTTAAATCTTTAACTAGAGCAAAATTTGAGTCTATGACTGAGCACTTAATTAATGAAACTTTAGGACACATCAAAACTGCTCTTAAAGATGCTGGATTAGATAAAGGTGAAATCAATGAAATCATCATGGTTGGTGGTTCTACAAGATTACCAAAAGCAAATACAGTTGTAAAAGAGTTCTTCGGAAAAGATTTAAATAAAGGTGTAAACCCTGATGAAGTTGTTGCAGCAGGTGCAGCAGTTCAAGCTGGTGTATTAAAAGGTGATGTAAAAGACGTATTATTATTAGACGTTACTCCATTATCTTTAGGAATTGAGACTTTAGGTGGAGTTGCTACAAAACTTATTGAAAAAGGTACAACTATTCCTGTTAAAAAATCTCAAGTATTTAGTACAGCTGAAGATAACCAACCAGCAGTTTCAATTCACGTAGTTCAAGGTGAAAGAGAATTTGCTAAAGATAATAAATCATTAGGTATGTTTGAACTTTCAGATATCCCAGCAGCTCCAAGAGGTGTTCCTCAAATTGAAGTTACATTTGATATCGATGCAAATGGTGTTTTAAATGTATCTGCTAAAGATAAAGGTACTGGAAAAGAAAACAAAATTACTATCTCTGGTTCGTCTGGATTAAGTGATGATGAAATTGAAAAAATGGTAAATGAAGCAGAAGCAAATAAAGATGCAGATGCAAAAAGAAAAGAAGTAATTGAAATCAGAAACCAAGCTGATGCATTATTACACTCAACTAGAAAAACTTTAGAAGAGAATGAAAATGCAGTTTCTGAAGATGAGAAAAAAGCAATTATTGATGCAGCAGCAGATTTAGAAACACTTCTAAAAGATGAAAATGCAACAAAAGAACAAATTGAAGAAAAAGTTAAAGCATTAACTGAAAAATCTCACAAATTAGCAGAAGCTATGTATAAAAAAGAGCAAGCTAATCAAGGTGGACAACAAGCTGATCAAAAAGCAAAAAAAGATGACGATGATGTTATCGATGCAGAAGTAGAGTAATCACTCTACTTCATGCAAACTTTTATATTTCTACTAATTTTATTTCTTATTTCAATCTTTTCAATACTTCTATATTTCAAATTAAAAAATCAAAGAGTTTATAAATTACTTAAAGGTGAGTGTCCTAACTGTAAAGAAAAAACTAGAACTTTTTATGATGAAAATACAAGAACAGTTTTTAAAAATGAGATTATTACTAAAAGAGTGGTAAAAAATCATGGATGTTCTGGCGTAATAGAAGTGGAATTTAGATGCAAAAATTGTAATTTAAAAGAGCTACACCAAGTTCCTTCAAATAGTTGTAATATGTAATCAAACTTTTAATTAAAGATGTTAAAATATGGCAAATTTAAAGGAGTAAATTTGAAATATTTAATAATTTTTTTAGTTCCTATTTTTCTTTTTACTGGATGTGCAATAAAAGAGTATGAAAAGTATGACAATATCTCTAAAGCATCACTGGAAAAAGTAAATTTTTATGATATAGAAAACTTTTATAATGATGATTTTGATTATGCTTTAAAAACATTTCAAAAAGCGTGTAAAAAATCAAAAAGATTCTCTTTATTTGAAGATGTATGTGCTGAATCATTAACTGCGAAAAATGCAAGAGATTTTTTTATTTCTAACTTTCAACCATATAAATTAATAGATAAAAATGGAAGTGATGAAGGTGTAATTACTGGATATTATGAACCTTTATTAAATGGAAGTTTGACAAAAGATGAAACTTATAAATATCCAATATATAAAACACCAAAAGATATGATTACTGTTGATTTATCTTCTGTATATCCTGATTTAAAAAAGTATAGATTAAGAGGGAAGCTAGAAGGTAATAAAATAGTTCCATATGATAGTAGAGCAAAATTAAATACCAAAGAAAATGAAAATTTAGAACCAATATGTTATGTAGACGATAAGTTTGAACTTTTTTTACTTCATATTCAAGGTTCTGGAAA
Source organism: Arcobacter sp. CECT 8986 (assembly GCF_004116725.1). Lineage (NCBI taxonomy): Bacteria > Pseudomonadati > Campylobacterota > Epsilonproteobacteria > Campylobacterales > Arcobacteraceae > Arcobacter > Arcobacter sp. CECT 8986. The sequence continues at coordinate 94,577 of NZ_PDKG01000008.1, forward strand.
AGTAAAATTAACAAATGGTGATATTATAAATATTGGTTATGCAAATCAAAATGGAAGAAGATATACTTCTGTTGGAAAATATATGTTAAAAAAAGGTTATCTAAAACCAAATAATGCCTCAATTCAAGGAATGAAAGCTTTCTTTGATAAAAATCCAGACAAAGTTGATGAGATTTTAAATCACAATGAAAGTTATGTTTTTTTTAGAAAAGCTAGTCAAGGTGCAACAGGAGCTTTAGGCGTTGAACTTACAGCAAAAAGAAATTTAGCAGTTGATAGAAGTTATATTCCCCTTGGAATGCCTGTATTTTTATCAACATCAAACCCTATTACAAAAGAGCAAATTAATAAGTTAATGGTTGCAGCTGATACTGGTGGTGCAATAAAAGGTGAAATTAGAGCAGACTTTTTTTGGGGATATGGTGATAAAGCTTTTAAATATGCAGGTAAAATGAAAGAAAAAGGTACTTTATATATTTTAATACCAAAAGACCAACTGATTGATTAAAATGAGTGTTGTTTAATCACAACACCCATTCCCACAGCATGTACTTTTTGGTTCAGTATCAAAAGATATTACAAAATCATTACCAAATTCTACTACTTGAAACTCATGTTTTCCACAGAACTCAGAATTCATTGTATTTTTCATATCTATTGCTTTTTCTAAAGCATCATCTTTTGATTCAAAACTAATATTGTTTTGTAAATCACTTCTTTTGAAGCAACCACATTGATTTGACACAACGATTTTATGCATATAAATTATCCTTAAATTTGTTTGTAATAATTTATATTATCTTATTTGAATATTAAAAGTACTTATATGCATAATTTATATTATAATTTTAAAATTCAAGTGATATTTAGATAAAATAAAAAACTAAATGAATAAAATAAGGAAAGAAATGCATATAACAAACTTAATTTCTCAATATTTTGGAAAGTTTGCAAAGAAGGAATTCCCTCCATTCTTCCAAAAAATTATAAATGGTATTTATGCAAAAATTTTTAAAATCGACCTAAGTGAATTTAGAAATGCAAAATATTATAAATCATTAAATGATTTATTTACAAGAGAATTAGCAATTCCAAGACAAATTGATGAGTCAATAGATAGTATCATCTCTCCTTGTGATAGTTTTATTACGCAAGGTGGAAAAATAAAAGAGGATATTCTTTTTCAAATAAAAGGTATGGAGTATAGTCTTGAAGATTTACTTACATATTATTGCACAGATAATTTTGAAAAAGTAAGAAATGGCTCTTACGTTAACTTCTATTTGGCACCAAGTGATTATCATAGATATCATGCACCAGTTGATTTTGTTATAAAAAAACTTATTCATGTTCCAGGAAAATTATATCCTGTTAATTTCAAATACTTAAGAAAAGAGATTGAATTATTTGTACAAAATGAGAGAGTTATTTTAGAGTGTGTATCTACAAAAGGAAAACTTTTTTATATGGTTTTTGTAGGTGCTTTAAATGTAGGTCAAATGGTATTTGATTTTGAGCCAACTGTTGAAACAAATAAAAACACAAAAGATATTAAATATATTGATTATGAAGGTGTTAATATAAATAAAGGTGATACTTTAGGTTATTTTAAAATGGGTTCAACAATAGTTATGCTTTGGGAAGAAGATAGTGTTGAGTTAGAAAATCTTCTAAATCAAAAAGTAAAATTTGGACAGAAAGTTGCAACTGTTAAATAATAATTTAACAATAAAAAATTTAGTTATCTAAAAGAAAAATTCTGTCACAATTAGTACAAAATAAATAAAAAGGAATTAAAATGTCAGTTACTACAGAAATAGCAACTCTTGATTTATCTGGAACAAAAAAAGGTAAAATAATTATTTCAAATCTTACTGAACCATACGGAAAAGAAACAGCCGATGTTGTAAGTATTGGAATCGCATTAAATGGTAAAGATATTGAGTGGAAATCTCATGTTCCTTATGATAATTTAGATGAAGTAATTGAAATTCTTCAAAAAGTAAATAAAGAGTATAAAAAAACAAAAAACTAAAATAGAGGAGATTGACTTCTTCTATTTTAATTAAAAGGAAAATTATGAAATGGCTTCTTTTTCTTTTATTATCTACAAGTATTTTTTTAAATGCTTCTGATGTAAAATCACTAAATGCTACAAAAATCAATAAGTATCTATCTTTAAATGGAATAGTTGTTGATATTCGTTCTAAACAGACACAAGAAAAAACTGGTGTAATTCCAGAATCTTATAAATTACCATTAGTTAAAGAAGATGAAAAATCATTGAAAATTTGGAAATTTAAACTTTTGAAAATTCTTAAAAGTGCAAAAAGAAGTTTTTTACTTGTTGATGAAGATGGAACAAATTCAAAAAAACTAGCACAAAGATTGAAAAAAGATGGGTTTATTCAAGCTATTTATTTAAAAGGTGGCTTTGATAATTGGAAAAACAATACTAAATAGCTACTGTTTTTCTTCCTTCTTGTAACCATTGAGCTATCCCACCATACAAATGAGCACAATTTTTATAACCCTCTTGTTGAACTAAATAGTTTCCTATCATTCTAGTTCTATTTGCATGGGCACAAATTAGTATAAATGTTTGGTCTTTTGAAGTTACTAACTTTCTAAACTCTTCTAGCCACTCTTCAAGGTTATAATTTCCATACTCATCATAAAATGTAAGCATATGTGAGTTTTCTATAATTCCTGTTTGATTAAATTCCATTTGAGTTCTAACATCAATTAATACAATATTATCTTTATTCATAAGTTCAACTTTTCTTGGAATTAAGTCAACTACTTCTTGCATAATATCTCCTTATTTAGTTAGAATTCTAACAATAAATTATTAATAAAACTTATAAAATAAAAGTTAATTGAAATTGTACAATTTTATATTAACAAACTCTTTACAATAATTTATTATAATAAATAAAAAGAATTGGGGTTTAGTATGAAAAAGATTTTTATTTTTATGATGTTTAGTGTGGTTTCACTATTTGCTTTTGAACATATAAATATTATGAATATTGATGAGAAAATAAAAGATAAAAACGTTATTGTTGATTTTTATGCTACTTGGTGTCCTCCATGTAAGATAATGACAAAGAATTTAACAAAATATGAAGAAGTTAAAAATCAAAATGTAACTATATATAAAGTTGATGTTGATAAAGACCCAGAACTAGCACAAAAGTTTGGAATAAGAACAATTCCTACACTAATCTATTTCAAAGATGGAAAAGTTGTAAAACAAGAAGTTGGAGTAAGAAGTGTTCCTGAATTACAATCAAATGTAAAAAAACTATTTTAGGGTAAGAATATATGTTAAAAAGAATATCTATATTTTTATTAATTACGGTTTACTCATTATTTGCATCTAATTATGATTTTTTAGAACCAGAAGATGCTTTTAAAACTAAATTTGAAGAGAATAAGCAAGAGATTATTTTTACTTTAAATTTGGGTAAAGATATCTATTTATATGATGATAAACTAAAAGTTTTTATATCAAAACCAGAAAAAATAGAGATAACAAAAGAGTTAAATATACCAAAACCTGTAAAGTATGAAGAGTTTATTGTCCATTTTGATAACCAACTTATAAAAATCCCAAAAAAGTTAATCTCATCAAAAGTAGAATCTAACTCTTATGAAATAGAAGTACATTTTCAAGGATGCTCAAAAGCAGGTCTTTGTTATGCTCCTATGACTCAAACTTACTCTTTTAATATACAAAATTCTAAAAATAGTATTGAACTACCTAAAAAAGAGACTGCAACAAAAAGTAGTGAAGATTTAAATGAAACAGATTTAATTACTAATACATTAAAAGATGGAAATATAATTTTTATATTGGCAACTTTTTTTACATTTGGACTATTATTATCTTTAACTCCTTGTGTATTCCCTATGATTCCAATACTATCTTCAATTATTGTAAATGCAGGAAATAAAGAAAAACTTACTGCTTTTAGAGGTTTTTCTTTATCTTTAGTTTATGTATTGTCAATGGCTCTTGCTTATACAATCGCTGGAGTTATTGCAGGAGTATTTGGTTCTAATTTGCAAGTTATGTTACAAAATCCTTATGTTTTAGTTATTTTTGCTTTAATATTTGTGGCACTTGCTCTTTCTATGTTTGGATATTATAAGTTAGAATTACCTCAAAGTTTACAAAATAAAATAAATAAAACTACTGATGGTAAAGAAAAACAAGGCGTATTAGGAATTGCAATTATGGGATTCTTATCTGCATTAATTGTAGGACCTTGTGTTGCTCCTCCACTTGCTGGTGCTTTAGTTTATATAGGACAAACAGGTGATGCAATTTTGGGTGGATTGGCTCTGTTTGTATTAAGTATTGGTATGGGTGTTCCTTTATTGCTTATTGGTTTAGGTGCTGGAAAGTTTATGCCAAAACCTGGTATTTGGATGGATACAGTATCAAAATTATTTGGAATAGTAATGTTAGCAATTGCTATTTGGATGTTAGATAGAGTTATTCCTAATTATGTTATTTATTTATGGGCAATATTATTAATTGCAACTGGTGTTTATTTAAAACAGTTTGAACACTTAATTGTTAAAACAATATCAATTTTGATATTAGTTTATGGAGTTATTGCATTTGTTGGTGCAATTAGTTCAGCAAAAAATATTTTAAATCCTTTAGAAAAATTTACATCAGCAAAAGTAACTTCATATAATAAAAGTGAACTTTCATGGGCAAAAGTTAGAAACAATCAAGAGCTAGATTTAGCAATAAAGAACTCAACAAAACCAGTTATTTTAGATTTTTATGCTGATTGGTGTGTTGCTTGTAAAGAGTTAGAAGAGATAACTTTCAAAGATGAGAAAGTGATTTCAAAACTAAAAAACTTTACTTTATTAAAAGCAGATGTAACAAAAAATAATAGTGATGATAAAGAGTTACAAAAAAGGTTTGGTATTTTTGGACCTCCTGGAATTATTTTTTGGGATGAAAATGGAAATGAAGTAAAAAAAGCTAAAATTATTGGCTATAAAAACCCTAAAGAATTTCTAGAAATAGTAGAAAAAAACTTCTAAAAAACCTCTCATATTCTTAAAAAAAGCATAAAAAAAGATATTAAAGTCCTTTTTTTATCCTTTTCTTACTGTTATAATTAACTTTTATCGATAAAATTAAAACAAATTATAAATTTGTGAAAATTATGTAAATCAAATGAATAGATTATTATCTATTTATTTGATTTTATAATTGCCCAAATTATGAGGTTTTGCATAGCGTTTATGTAAATCTAAAATAATAGGACATTTAATCCAGTCGCTCTAGGGAAGAGTTAATTATTTTATAATTTAAGGTGAGGAAATGAAAGTAATAAAAGAGCAAGATATAATTGATAGTATAGCAGGGGCATGTCAATATATCTCATATTATCATCCAGAAGATTTTGTAAAAGCGATGGTAGAAGCATATGAAAAAGAGGAATCAC